>NZ_CP038865.1:1372500-1672500 GCF_004792515.1 Vagococcus xieshaowenii
ACTTGTTGTAGGCACACGGTTTCAGGTTCTATTTCACTCCCCTCCCGGGGTGCTTTTCACCTTTCCCTCACGGTACTGGTTCACTATCGGTCACTAGAGAGTATTTAGCCTTGGGAGATGGTCCTCCCGGATTCCGACGGAATTTCACGTGTTCCGCCGTACTCAGGATACTCATAGGTGTGTGACTAGTTTCGTTTACGGGGCTTTCACCCTCTTTGGCTGACCTTTCCAAGTCAATTCAACTACTACTCACAGCTACCACAGCTGAGTCCTACAACCCCAACAAGCAAGCTTGTTGGTTTGGGCTGTTTCCGTTTCGCTCGCCGCTACTAAGGAAATCGATTTTTCTTTCTCTTCCTGCAGGTACTTAGATGTTTCAGTTCTCTGCGTCTCACCCTCGCTAACCTATGTATTCAGTTAGGAGTAACAGCCTATTAAAGCTGCTGGGTTGCCCCATTCGGAAATCTCTGGATCATAGCTTACGTACAGCTCCCCAAAGCTTATCGGAGTTAGTCCCGTCCTTCATCGTCTTCTAGTGCCAAGGCATCCACCGTGCGCCCTTATTCACTTAACCTTATTTGCTACCACTTACGTGCTAGACTCTTGATTTCTACCAACTAGCGATAGTTAGCTCCATCAATCCTATGTTTTAGCTATTGAACTTTGTTTATTAACTCGTTTCAACGCGGTGTTTTCGGTTTGTTTACATTTTGTTTCAATATCCAGTTTTCAATGAACGAATCATGGTAACTAGGTTACCAATGGAGCCTAGCGGGATCGAACCGCTGACCTCCTGCGTGCAAGGCAGGCGCTCTCCCAGCTGAGCTAAGGCCCCTCTTTAGTTTGAGAGTAAACCTCTCAAAACTGAGCAATGAATAAGTCAACCTGTGTATTCCGTAATATTCCTTAGAAAGGAGGTGATCCAGCCGCACCTTCCGATACGGCTACCTTGTTACGACTTCACCCCAGTTATCTATCCCACCTTAGGCGGCTGGCTCCCGAAGGTTACCTCACCGACTTTGGGTGTTACAAACTCCCGTGGTGTGACGGGCGGTGTGTACAAGGCCCGGGAACGTATTCACCGCGGCGTTCTGATCCGCGATTACTAGCGATTCCGGCTTCATGTAGGCGAGTTGCAGCCTACAATCCGAACTGAGAACAGCTTTAAGAGATTAGCTTGACCTCGCGGTCTCGCGACTCGTTGTACTGTCCATTGTAGCACGTGTGTAGCCCAGGTCATAAGGGGCATGATGATTTGACGTCATCCCCACCTTCCTCCGGTTTGTCACCGGCAGTCTTGCTAGAGTGCCCAACTTAATGATGGCAACTAACAATAAGGGTTGCGCTCGTTGCGGGACTTAACCCAACATCTCACGACACGAGCTGACGACAACCATGCACCACCTGTTACTTTGTCCCCGAAGGGAAAGTTCTATCTCTAGAATGATCAAAGGATGTCAAGACCTGGTAAGGTTCTTCGCGTTGCTTCGAATTAAACCACATGCTCCACCGCTTGTGCGGGCCCCCGTCAATTCCTTTGAGTTTCAGTCTTGCGACCGTACTCCCCAGGCGGAGTGCTTAATGCGTTAGCTGCAGCACTGAAGGGCGGAAACCCTCCAACACTTAGCACTCATCGTTTACGGCGTGGACTACCAGGGTATCTAATCCTGTTTGCTCCCCACGCTTTCGAGCCTCAGCGTCAGTTACAGACCAGAGAGTCGCCTTCGCCACTGGTGTTCCTCCATATATCTACGCATTTCACCGCTACACATGGAATTCCACTCTCCTCTTCTGCACTCAAGTTCCCCAGTTTCCAATGACCTTCCTCGGTTGAGCCGAGGGCTTTCACATCAGACTTAAAGAACCGCCTGCGCTCGCTTTACGCCCAATAAATCCGGACAACGCTTGCCACCTACGTATTACCGCGGCTGCTGGCACGTAGTTAGCCGTGGCTTTCTGGTTAGATACCGTCAAGGCGTGAACAGTTACTCTCACGCTTATTCTTCTCTAACAACAGAGTTTTACGATCCGAAAACCTTCTTCACTCACGCGGCGTTGCTCGGTCAGACTTTCGTCCATTGCCGAAGATTCCCTACTGCTGCCTCCCGTAGGAGTCTGGGCCGTGTCTCAGTCCCAGTGTGGCCGATCACCCTCTCAGGTCGGCTATGCATCACGGTCTTGGTGAGCCATTACCTCACCAACTAACTAATGCAGCGCGGGTCTATCCATCAGCGACACCCGAAAGCGTCTTTCATCATTCGATCATGCGATCAAAAGAGATATGCGGTATTAGCACCTGTTTCCAAGTGTTATCCCCCACTGATGGGCAAGTTACCCACGTGTTACTCACCCGTCCGCCACTCTTTTTCTTTCGGTGGAGCAAGCTCCGGTGAAAGAAAAAGCGTTCGACTTGCATGTATTAGGCACGCCGCCAGCGTTCGTCCTGAGCCAGGATCAAACTCTCAATAAAAGTTTTGATAACATCCGAAGATGTCGCTCATTTATGTTTGCTAGCGAATTACTTCACTAAAATTTAAAAATTGTTGGTTTTGTTTTACACTTTGTAAAACACCCTACACATTTGGTTTGTCTTATTCATTGTTCAGTTTTCAAAGGTCTACTTTTTAAAGTTGTTGTCATTTGTGACAACTTCTAAAGTTTATCATATTTAGTTGACATCGTCAACAACTTTTTTAACTTTTATTACTAATTAAAAATCTGTTCTCTTTTTAGAACTCTTATATATTATCATATTTAGTTTATTAGGTCAACTATTTAAACATTTTTTATTGAATTTCAAAAAGAAAGCATAGAAACTAACTACACTTTCTTTTTGAAATGTTTATTTAAATTAAAAATGCATCGCCTTTTATTTCTCTTACTGATAATAATTCTCTTAAATTAGCTGGCGTTTCCCATAAAAAAGAGTCGCCTAAATCATAAGATACGTTGTTCCCATCCAATTCAAACAAATAAAGAGGTACACTGCGATTGTCTATATTTATACTTGTTAACTCTACTAATTCTACATGATCAAGATTAAGTTTCGCCATATTTTTCAAAAAGTCTAAAATACTTGCTAAACTTGTTTTATCTTCTGATACATTGGTTACTGCAAAATCTAAAACATTATTCTCTTGATGCAACAGAAACAATTGTTTTCCTTCTGTAGTATTAAGCATCACGGTTCCCGCTACAATCTTATTGTACAAAAACTTTCACCTCTTAATTAAATAGTAGATTCCACTTTCAATGAAACAAAAATGATTTCCATAAAATTATATCATGTTTCAAGAAATAAATCATTTGTTGTTTTTCAAAGAATCTAGTGAATCATCTACCCAATGTGCCATTGAAGAATCTAATGTAGAAAATCCAATAGCTAACTTAGGATTAGTAAAGAATTTTTTTCGTTTATTTAAAGCATCTGCTTGATGGCTTTCTAATGCTCTCATAGATAATGAGATTTTATGTGAAAACTCATCGATATCAATCACTTTAACACGAACTTCATCACCAACTGAAACGACTTCTTTAATATTTTTAATGTAGCCATATCGTATTTCAGAGATGTGGATTAAGCCTTGGTTTTGCGCATCTAATGATACAAACGCACCATACGGTTGTAAGCCAGTAATTGTACCAGTTACAACATCTCCTATTTTATACTTCAAAATAAACCCTCCTCTAAGTTTTGGGTTATTCTGAAATTTCGATAGTTTCAATTACCACGTCTTCAACTGGTTTGTCTTGTGCACCAACTGCAACATTAGCAATAGCATCCACAATATCCATACCTTCAATAACATGACCAAATACAGTATGACGCATATCTAACCAAGGTGTTCCACCTTTAGTGTATTCTTCAACAATCTCTTCTGGAAATCCTGCTTGTTTTAATTGACCTAACATTTGTGCTGGCATGTTTTCATTTTGGACAATAAAGAATTGCGAACCGTTTGTGTTAGGTCCAGCATTAGCCATTGATAAAGCACCACGTAAATTGAAAACATTTTGCGAAAATTCATCTTCAAAACTTCCACCATAAATACTTTCACCACCCATACCTGTTCCTGTTGGGTCACCACCTTGGATCATGAAATCTTTAATTACTCGGTGGAAAATAATGCCATCATAATAACCTTGTTTAGCTAAACCAACAAAGTTTGCAACAGTTTTAGGTGCTTCTGTTTCAAATAACTTGATTTTGATATCACCTTTGTTTGTTTTTAATGTAGCCACGGGACCTTGTACTTCTTCTAAGTTTAATTGTAATAACATATCATCACTCCTATCTAATATTCTTTTCTATTGTATCTTATAAATTCATTTCTTGCTAGTTTCTTTACACTATCAAACAAATTAATGTTTATTTTTTGAATTTTTATATATAATAATGGAGTTTATGAGTATTTTTATTTGGAGGTATATAGAATGTCTCAATCAGAGATTTATGATATTACAATTATTGGTGGTGGACCAACAGGGCTTTTTTCGGCATTTTACGCTGGTATGCGTCAAGCTAAGACACTCGTCATTGAGAGTTTACCTCAATTAGGTGGACAACTAGCCATGCTATACCCTGAAAAACACATTTATGATGTCGCTGGTTTCCCTAGCATCACGGCTAAAGAACTCATTGATAATCTCGTGGAACAGAACAAGCGATTCGAGCATGATTACGTGTTAAATGAAACGGTAACCATGATTGAAAAAATAGAAGAAACATGTTTCAAAATCGTGACAAACAAACATGAATACTTTTCCAAAACTATTATTATTACAGCTGGTAACGGTGCCTTTTCTCCAAGAAAAGTCACATTAGACGGGGCTGAAGATTGCGAAGAAATTTCACTACATTACTTTGTTAATGATTTGGAAAAATTCACAGACCAAGACGTAGTGATTACCGGTGGCGGTGATTCCGCTATCGACTGGGCGTTAATGATTGAACCGATTGCTAAAAGTGTTACTTTAGTTCATCGACGTAAAGAATTCCGTGGACATGAACACAGTGTATCTTTATTAAAGCAGTCTAATGTAATCCTAAAAACACCTTTTGTGGTTGATCAACTTCACCATGAAGATGGCAAAATGAAACAGATTACACTGACTAACCCAAAAGAAGGTATTAGCGAAACAATTGAAACCGATCATTTAATCGTCAATTTCGGCTTTAAATCCTCAATTGGTCCTATAAAGAATTGGGCATTAGCACTTAAAGGGAAACAAATTAGTGTTTCTAGCAACATGAGTACGAGTATTCCTGGTATCTTTGCTGCTGGAGATATTTGTTGGTATCCAGGAAAAGTAGAATTAATTGCGACTGGATTAGGCGAAGCGCCTACTGCTGTTAATAACGCGCTACATTTTGCTCACCCGGAACAACGTGTCCAACCAGGGCATAGCACTAGTTTATTCAAAGAATAAGGATTCTTTAAAACAACTCATCTATTAGAAGATTTGATTTTGTTAGATAGAACCGCTATGATTAACATATTAACTAATCAGGAGGACAATTTTTTGACAACAGACATTAATGTTTTAGAAAAAAAAGCACGTGAGTTACTGGCTGAGCGTGGTGTTACAATGGATGATATCGCTGAATTAGTATATTTTTTACAAGCACCTTATGTCGAAAACCTTACATTAGAATTGTGTCTTATGCACATTGAAGCTGTGCTAAAAAAACGTGAGGTTCAAAATACTATTTTGACTGGTATTCAATTAGATTTATTAGCTGAAAAAGGTGGTATGATTGAGCCACTTCAACAAATTGTCGGTGAAGATGAAGGCTTATATGGTATTGATGAAATTCTAGCACTTTCAATCGTGAATGTTTACGGGTCAATTGGTTTTACTAACTATGGCTATATTGATAAAGTAAAGCCTGGTATTCTTGCAAAACTGAATTCACACGATGGCGTCAATGTCCATACGTTTTTAGATGATATTGTTGGGGCGATTGCGGCGGCAGCAGCAAGCCGACTAGCCCATGAAAATGGCGACAAAAAAAACTACGAACTAATTTAAGTTCGTAGTTTTTTTAATTGCTGTTTACTTTTAATCAATAAAAAAAGAACAAATCCTTCAAATAATAAGACGGCTAAAGTAAAACAATGTAGAAAATATTGTTCTGGTAAGGCAATAATCACTGGATCTGTTTGTGGATCAAATAACCAAGCGTCATTATTAAACATTAAGTGATGAAACGCAACGAACACTTGGTCAAATGCTACTAATAAGAAAAAAACTAAAATAATTGGCACTAAGGCCGTAAAAGCCAATGCATGTTTTATTAACCATAGTCTGCCACTTTTCCATAAAGAGCTGACGAAGCTAACAGCTGGTATACCGGTAATAAACATTAGGACATAATTGATTAAAAACAACCGTTTCACTTCATAGAAATGAAATGCACCTGATTCTGATACAGGAAAGTCACTCATTTTTAATTCATTAATCAAGGGATGATTAAGATATTTCATTAATTCATGATAATTGATTAGTAAACGTTCTTTACTCAATCCTGTCTTATCTTCAATTGATAAGTAGCTAATATCCCATGAATAAAGTGGATAGGCATTGATTGTTAACGTAATAGCTAGCGTAAGAATAAACAAAACTAGCAAAAGAAACTGTCCCTTATTTTTTAGTGTCATTAATTGCATTCCAACCGCCCCACTCACTTAAATTATTTAGTGTATACGTTGGTGCTATAGGTAATGAAGACACATCATCTTTTTGAGTGAAGCCTGTCAAAACTAATAATGTATCAATTTGATTATGAATCCCTGCTTGAATATCTGTTTCATAATTATCGCCCACCATGATAACGTCAGACTTTTCTAATCCCATACGCTCAATAGCTCCTTGCATAATGACTGAAGAAGGTTTCCCAATGATGATAGGTTGCTGATTGGTACTTGATATTAAGGAAGCTATGATTGAACCTGCACCAGGTAGTAGGCCTTGTTCTGTTGGAATATTTTTATCTGGGTTAGTGCCAATAAACATCGCCCCATTTTGAATGGCTAAAGTAGCAGTTACTAATTTTTGATAGTTTAATTTTTTATCTAAACCTACCACAACAAAATCTGGATGCTCTTCATCCCAAATAAAACCTGACGACAACAAACCATCCACTAATCCCGACTCGCCGATAACATACACACGATTACCTTTATTTAAAGAGTTCAGATAATCTGCCGTAGCTAATGTTGCAGTGTAGATAGTCTCTTCTTTTACATGAATATCAAAATGTTGTGATAGATTAGTTTGTACATCACGAGGTGTTTTAGTCGTATTGTTAGTAACAAACAAATAAGGAATGTTTCGTTCTTGAAGTTGCTCGATAAATTCTTTTGCTCCTTCAATAGGTTCTTTTCCTTTATAAATAGTTCCATCTAGGTCTAATAAATAACCTTTATACATAATCCACCTATTTCTTGTCATCTTTCTGGCGAATTACAAAGTCACGCTTGCCAGTCTGATTATTCTTTTTTTGATTAGTTGCTTTTGGTTTAGTTGGATTATTAGATGTTTTTTTATTTTTAGGATTAGCTATTTTGTCTTTACCAACTGTCGTTGATTTATTGTTACGTTGATTATTTTTCTTGTTTTTTGGCCGATTACTATTTCTATTATTAGTCTGCTTATTTTTAATAGTTGTATTATTTTTATTGTTTTTAACTTGTTGCTTCACATCTTTCACTTTGCCACGTTTTTCTTTTGTATGCGCGGGAATCGTGTTGATTAACTTATCATCAAGTTTTTCAAGTCGTTCAATGACAAAATAAGCACAACCAAAATTACAATATTCATACAAGTAGTCTTCTAATGTTCCAATTTTTTGGTCGTAACCTACTTTTTTACGGTAATCCTCAAAGAACCCTTTTAAGCGTAACTGTTCAAATCCAATGTCCCCTACAATATAATCATATTTATCTAACACATCACTGTAGCGTTCATTGAGTTGTTCAATGTTAAATCCTTCTTCATAGTTCATTAATAATTTGTATTCACGCTCGTCAATTAGCAAACGATCATGACTAATCATTCTAATACGGGGAATTTCTTCTATTAACTCTTCTTGAATATCCACCATCTCTTCTATCGTTTCAGTCATTGGTGCATCCGTTGTTAGCATCCCCTCTTCTGTTGACGATGCTGATTCATTGACTAACACTTCTTCTTTTTTTTCTGATTCTTCCATATATTCACCTTCTTATTTATCAAAGTTTAAATGTCTTATTAATATATTTTGCTACCACATTGCGTAATAAAGACGGACACAGTGACTCTATTTTTCCAAGTGCGGTTAATTTAGGGAAAAATTTAATAAACGAGTAATGATCCATCATAATTAATTGATACTCTTGTGTTTGATCAATTGATTGATGTTGAATAAAAAATTCATTCTCTACTTTTTGAATATGCTTTGCTTTTAATTCACCAAACACTTTCCCTCTGAATCCCATACCAATAATAGGATAGTCTAATAGATAATCATGTTGACTTTCCATCTCTGTTAGTACGTCAATTAAATCCTTGCCTCTTAAGGTAACCCTAATCATATGCATCGGATGCGGTAATGTTCGGTGCAAGTCATCGCGACTAACTATCCCTTTAGACAAGCCACCTAAAAATAAACCAGTACTTAACAAATAGGCATCTGCCTGAGAAAAATCAGCCATAGCCTCTAGTGCATAATGGATATAGCTATGTTCTGAATAAGCATCTGTTTCCCAACTCACTGGCAAGTGACCTATCGTTTGTTCACTTAATAACTGATGTCCTCTTATCTCGTACGCTTTTATTTCTTCTTGATCCTGAAGCTGTTCAACAAATAATTTAGTTGGATGTGTAATAGCCTTTTTTGAGACTATTTGGTGCTGATCCGATAGCTCTATCACAATTTCTCCAACGTATTGACCAAATTTTCCCGCTGCAGCAAGTAGCGTATCGCCAATTAACTTGCCCTCTTCATATAAATGATGTGTGTGAGACCCTATGATCACATCTATCTGAGGATAATGGATTGCAATATGTTCATCATCTAAATAACCAAGATGTGATAATAGAACAATAACATCTGTTTGTGGTTCTAATTCATCAAGTAATGGCGGTAAAACCTCATCTGGAAAACTCACTTGCCATCCTAGAGGTTCATAACTAAAAGGAAAAGGGGCGGTTAAACCAATGACCCCTATTCTAGTTCCGCTAGGTGTTTCATGAATAGTAAAATTTTTGCACCATGTAGACGCCTGTTGATCAAGACTAGATAAGTTACTGACAACTACTGGGAAATTAGCTTCTTGATACAAATTATCTAATTGTTCTTTTGTATTACCAATTCCTTCATTGTTACCTATCGTTACCGCATCATACGTCACCTGATTCATCAGCGCTATATTTTCTTTGCCATTAGTTGCTTCAGTTAATGGATGAACACGATCACAAAAGTCACCTAAATCAACTGTCACTACAGGATAGTGCTCACTAGCATACGTTTGTTTTTGTTGTAAAAAGCGTCTAATTTTAGGCCAGTTTTCAAAATGAGAATGGAGGTCATTCGTATGTAAAATAGTCACGCGTTCCAAAGAAATCCCTCCTAATAGTATTTAATCTTCTAAATATTTATTTCTAATTTGTGAAATAGTTGCTGCATCAACACCTATACCTTCTAAGACATATTGCTCAACTGTGCCAAAATGTTCTTTAATTTGAGCAAAACTTTCAGCCAAATACTCATATTTAACTTCCATCATAATACGAAACATTTCCAGTTGTTCTTTTGGCATACCTTCACGTGCCATTGTTTCAATCAATTTATTATTCGCTTTTTTTCTTAATTTATTGGTTAATAAGTAATCATGATAGATATCTAATTCTGATACTCCTAACAGGGCAAGAATTAAGGCCGCTCCAAATCCTGTACGGTCTTTTCCAGCAAAGCAGTGGAAAATAAACGGCGTATCTAATGTAGCAACTGTTTCTAAGAACTCTTTATACCCTTCTCGAGCAGAAGGTTCTGTGATAAAGGCACGATAGATGTCTAACATATACTCATCTGGATGTTTTTGACTAGCTTCTTCTTTTAAGTCAGCCATGCCAACAGATTGTTCCATTCCTTTTAAAATATCAATGGCAACTGTTGTAACTCCGTCAAATAATTCATTTGGACGTTCTTCTCGTTCTGATGTACTTCTAAAATCGAAAATAGTTTGAATATGGTAATCTTCTAGAAAAGCTTGGTGATCTTCTTTTGTTAGATGGTTAATCTCACCACTTCTATACATAAGGTGTTGTGTTACTTTTTTATTGTCTAATCCTCGGTAACCACCGATATCTCTAAAATTCGTTAATGATTCTAACATCAAATAATTCCTCCTAAACATCCCGTCAATATGAATTTATTATAGCATACAATCGTTAACCCATTGCATCTTTTCATTCAAACAAAATAAAGAGAGATGACTGTTGTCATCTCTCTAAAAGTTAATTACTTAATCTCCGGTGCGCGTCCTAATTGGGCACTTAACATCCAGATTTTCTTTTCAACAGCTGCTTTAATGCCAATAAAGATATCTTCTGTTACTGCATCATCTTCATCATCAGCTGCCTCGATTCCTTCTTCAGCTAAACCTTGTAAATAGCGATAACCACTTAAGACGGTTTCGACATGATCAGTCATCAATTTATCATATGAACCAATTTCGTCACTAATTTTAGTGTGTTCAGCAAATTCTTTTAATGTTGAGTAAGGTGAACCACCAATAATAATTAAACGTTCCGCAATTTCATCTAACCACTCATTTACTTCATCCATCAATTCATCCATTTTAGGATGCATGGTTAAGAAGCCATTTCCTCTCATGTACCAATGTGTTTGGTGTATAACTGTTGCAAATTGACTTAAGTCAGCGACTGCTTGATTTAATACTTGTTCTCTCTTCATTTATTAATAGCCTCCATCCTTTTATATAATCATTATAATCTGAAATCTCTTACTCCTTTATTTTAACACCTTATTTATAATAATTACAATTAAAAGCCTTTACATTTTATAAAAAATTAAAAAGGCTGTGAGGAATTATCTCCACAGCCTTTCAACTAGCTAAATGATTTTACATATATTTTGCTAAAACTTCTTGTAATTGTTCTTTACGATGAACACCAATTAATTTTTCAACGACTTGATCATCTTTTTTTACAAGTAAAGTAGGAATGCTCATGATCCCAAATGAAGAAGGGACCTCAGGGTTTTCGTCTACATCCATTTTGTAAATTTTTACTTGGCCTTCTAATTCTTCAGCTAATTCATCAATAATTGGTCCTTGAATACGACAAGGTCCACACCAAGGTGCCCAAAAATCAACCAATACTAATCCTTCTTTTGTTTCGTCTGCAAATAAAGCATCTGTTAATTCCATTGCCATTTACTATTCCTCCTACTACTGTGATTGCCCTTATTATATCAAAGCAACCTTTTTTTTAAAATAATTTGAATTGTGAATATTTTATTAATCATTTAAATTCCACAACGGTTGCACCCGTTCCACCCATATTTTGTGGTGCCAAGCCAAAGCTTTTGACACTACGATGAGCTTTTAAGTAGTCCGTTACGGCATTACGAATAGCACCTGTTCCTTTACCATGAACGATGATGACAGAAGAATAACCCGACATTAACGCTTCATCTAAATACATACTTAATTCATGTACGGCATCATCATAACGCATACCTCGAAGGTCTAATTGACTTTCAACACGTTTACGAGAACCGCCCTCAGAATTTTTAACACGTACAATATCGCGTTGAACTGTTTTTTCTGGTTTGACTTTCGTTAAATCACTTTCAGGTAAATTCATTTTTAAAATACCTAGTTGCACTTGCCATTGCCCTTTTCCATTGGTTGAGATTAACGTGCCACGTTGGCCATAAGACTCTACCATGACGTCATCCCCTGGTTTTAATACTTGGGCTTCTTTTACTTTTTGTAAGACTTTGTTCTTTTTCAAATGGGCATCTTCGTGTGACAGATCACCTAAGTCTTTTTGCACTTGAATCAATTCGTGTTCTTTAACATGCGATGTGCCAAGATGTTGTTGCTTTTTACGAATTTCTCTAACAATTTTGTCAGATTCTTCTTTGGCTTCTTCAATAATTTGGTTAGCCGCTTGTTTAGCTTTTAACATTTCTTTTTCACGTTCTTCAAAGAAATAACCGTACGCATTTTTCAAATCCCCTAATAATTTTTCAGAGGCTTCTACTTGTTCACGAACTTCTAGGTATTCTGTTTCTGCCATGTTACGACGTAGCTCTAAATCCGCAATCATTTCATTCAGGTCTTGGCTTTCACCATCTACTAATTGTTGGGCCACATTAATAATACTATCATCTAGTCCTAATCGTCGTGAAATTTCAAAGGCATTACTACGACCTGGCACACCGATTAATAATTTGTAAGTAGGGCTTAACGAATCGACATCAAATTCCATACTTGCGTTAATCGTGCTTGGACGATTGTATCCGTAAACTTTTAATTCAGGATAATGGGTCGTTGCTACAACATACGCTCCTGAAGCCGCTACAGTATCTAGTAACGAAATAGCTAACGCTGCTCCTTCTTGAGGATCTGTTCCTGCCCCTAATTCATCAAATAAAACTAATGAATCTTGATCAATCTTGTCAATAATTGATACTATATTGGTCATATGCGAAGAAAAGGTACTTAAATTTTGTTCAATTGATTGTTCATCACCTATATCAGCAAAAATTTCTTTAAATATCCCAACCGTACTTTCTTCACCTGCAGTAATTGGTAATCCTGATTGTGCCATTAACTGTAATAGCCCTAGGGTTTTTAGCGTAATTGTTTTACCACCTGTATTGGGGCCTGTAATAACAATCGTTTTATACTCATTTCCTATTACGATATCGTTAGCAACAGCAACTTCTTTAGGAATAAACGGATGTCTTGCTTGTTTTAATTCCACATGTCTTTCATCACTGATTCTAGGAATCGTTGCTGTGACTTCTTTAGCAAACGTTGCTTTTGCATTAATAAAATCTAATTGACCAATGACATAAGCATTTTGCATTATTTCTAAGCGATATGGTTCGATTTCATTTGATAATTCTGCTAAAATACGCTCTATTTCATGACGTTCCGCAATTTGTTGTTGTCTTAAACGGTTGTTTAGTTCAACAACTTGCTTAGGCTCCACAAAAATAGTTTGTCCAGAAGCACTTTGATCATGAACAACACCTCCAAAAACGCTTCGATACTCACTCTTAACGGGAATAACATATCGATCATTACGCATTGTAATAATCGCGTCACTTAAATATTTAGCGTTTTTCCCACGAATCAACCCGTCCAATTGCTCTTTAACACTCATCTCCGAGCGACGAATTTGGTGACGAATCGTTCTTAACTCTGGTGAAGCTTCATCTGTTACGCGACCATCTTCCTCAATAGCAGCTCTAATTTTACCTGATAAACTAGGAATACTTTCTAATTTTTCGGCTAACTCATAGACACGTTTTAACGATAATTCACTGGTCGCTAATTCTTCAAAAAATCTTACTAATTCCGACGTGGTATATAGCACTTTTCCAATTTGGGCGATTTCTAAACCATTTAATAACGCACCAATTTCTAATCTTTTTAAATGAGGCCGTATATCTTGTAAATTAGGGACAGGTATGCCACCTTTCATTCGATAAATCGTCATCCCATCTTCTGTTTCATCTAATAATTTCTTCACTACTTGTGATTCCATTTTGGGTTCTAAGCTTTTTACCGCCTCTTCTCCAAAAGCAGTGGTTGTATAACGACTAATTTGTACTTTTATTTTATCAAATTCTAACACACTTAGAATTTTCTTATTCACTTCATTCACTTCCAATCTTTACTTTAGAAAAAGCTGAACGTAACCGTCCAGCTTAACATCCACTAGGCAACATGTGTCCATAGTTCGATAATTTTATTAGAAAAATAAGGAATCTTTTCAATAATTATTTTTGATAGTGGGCTTTGATCAATCATTTGTTGAATGAACCCAAGAGGGACCATCGCTAACAGATTCAATAGACAACTTAGAGTAACTAACGTCACCAACACGGCTAATATACCCCCAAGTATTTTCCCAACATGATGAAACA
Source organism: Vagococcus xieshaowenii (assembly GCF_004792515.1). Classification (NCBI taxonomy): domain Bacteria; kingdom Bacillati; phylum Bacillota; class Bacilli; order Lactobacillales; family Enterococcaceae; genus Vagococcus; species Vagococcus xieshaowenii. The sequence continues at coordinate 1,386,674 of NZ_CP038865.1, forward strand.
CATCTATAAATATTAATTCATAAAAAAAGAACCCGATAAATCTCACAAGTGCCCATCCCAACAGCATGATAATAAGGAATGAGACGCCTGCATAAAAATAGTGATCCAAATTAAATAATTGCTCGCCTGAATAATACAATAATTTAGAATCTAAGCTTGGTTGTGGATAGGGAACCAATAACTCCAAGCTATCTATCAACTTGACATATTGCTTACTTGCAACTGTAAAAACCGTTAAATAACCGATGGTAAGAACTGCCTGATAAGCTAACCCACGACGAACGCCACGAAACGCAGCAAAGCCGATAATTATTAATAGAAAAAACGATAACATACTAGTCCCATTCACTTTCTTGTTGTATTTTTTCAAGATTGTGTTTATTAATTAACTCCTGAATTTCTGCTAACGATAAATCCTCGTAAGTTAAATTCTCAGACGCCACAATATCTCTTGCTTTTTTATCATAAATTTCAAAACGAGCTAGTCGTCTTTCCAACTCGTCAATCTGTTCAAGCGCTTCTTCCAAATCTTTCATACACTCTTTATTTTGAGTTAAGTTCGTCATTTCCGTTGCTAAGTTATTACATTTTTCTTGTAGATGTAATTGATCTGAAAGGACATTGATTGCTAATAATATCGCAGCTTTATCAAGCGATGTGTCTGGTGAATGTTCTAATATCTGCTTCATCTGGTAATTAGCAAGTCCAACAACCGCATCCATATGGGCTTTGGTCTCAGTTCCAACTATTGTATAATATTCACCATTAATCTCTGCTTTATAACGTGTTTTATTCATTCAGCCTAAACTCCTTTCAGTATTTCATTTAATAGACATTATCTCTTCCATCCATTATAAAATAGTTCTCTTTCATTTACAAACGCTATTCATTGGAATCAAAAGAAAGTATTTGTCTTCTAGCATTTTTTTCGTTACGATTAAAGAAAAAGAAATCGAGGAATCATATGAGCTATTCACTAAAAAATCAATCAGCTTCCCAGATGCAAGCCATTAAAGACTATTACCAAGCGTTTATTCAACCGAAAGCGCCCGCTCATGCACAATTTGTTGCCAAAGCACCAGGTGTGACGATTACTGCCTATCAATCAGGAACTGTTCTCTTCCAAGGTAATAACGCCGAGACGGAAGGTGCTCGTTGGTATAACGGCAGTGCCACTCAAAAGAACTCTTCTATTAATAAAAAAAATTCTAGCGGGTATTTACCAAAAGACTTTGCTACATGGAATGTTGTAGGCAGTGATGAAGTAGGAAATGGTAGCTATTTAGGGCCCGTTGTAGTTTGTGCGACTTATGTAAAAAAAGAACACATGCCGTTGCTTAAAGAATTAGGGGTTAAAGACTCAAAAATGTTAAAAGATAGTGATATCATTCGAATTGCCGAAGATATCAAGCATGTCATTCCATACCAAGAACTCATTGTCACACCAAGCAAATATAACGATATTCAACCGACATACAATGTTAATCGAATGAAAGTCGCATTACATAATCAAGCCATCTATCTGTTATTAAAAAAAATTGCACCTGAACAACCTCAAGGCATACTGATTGACCAATTCACTCCTGAAGGCAATTATCGCAAGTATTTAAGTCAGGAAAAAAATCAAGTTCAGGATAACCTTTACTTTACAACAAAAGGCGAACAATATCATTTATCTGTTGCCGCTGCTTCTATTATCTGTCGTGCTAGTTTTTTAAATGAATTAGCAAAAGCAAGTAAAGAACTAGGCTTTACCGTACCTTCTGGAGCTGGAAAAGCTTCTGATTTAGCAGCAGCGAAAATTTTGAAACGCGGCGGGCTACCCTTATTACGCCAATACGCAAAACTTCACTTTGCCAACACTGAAAAAGCAAAAAAATTAATTAAATAAACCAGACTTTTTTGCTTAACTAAATAACAGAAAAAAGCCTATGAAAAAAATTTTTCATAGGCTTTTTTTATTAGATCCATTGGCGTCAAATCATCTTCTTTTGTTAGTGGGGATGTGGTATTCGTTTTTGACGAACTTGATGGTGTCGTGCTTTCTTCAGGTTTAGAACTTATAGTCTCATCAGTTGTTTGCGAAGGAATGATGTCCTTAGATGACTCTTTACCATTAATTGATTCTTTAGTAGTTTCTTCCTGCTTAGCCTCTACTGGCGTTAAAAACAACTTAGCTTCGTCTTCACGTCGATTAATTAAGCCTGGTGATTTTTCATTACCTGCGTAAACATATCGTTTCATTTCAATAGCAGCTTTCTCCCACTGTTGGTGATTAATGGCTGTCAACAAGTCGGAATCTTTTAATATCTCCGCACCTAAATTAAAGTGAAAACATGCTAGTGCATCATATTGATGTTGCGTCAAAGGAACGATAATCACTTTTTCCATATAGCTCGTATGCTGTTTGATATCTTCTTTAAGCAAGGTAATGGCTTCTTTTTCAGTAATAGTCATCCCTTCAGTTACTCCTTTAGTATGTCCATAACCAATCGTCCAGACACCAATAATATCTTGATAAGCTTGTAGACGAAGACCTTCCCATTTCTTTATCAAATTAATACCGTTAGTTGATAGTTCCATTTAGATTCCCTCATTTCTAAATAAAATAACAATTTCTTTTATACCAACAAGTGTAACAAGAATTAATTGATAAAAAAAATAATTGGCTTACCTCCCCCTCTATCCAATCATCACATTTTCTTTTGGGAATTGGATAGGAATCTCTTTTTGTTGATGTTTTGATAATAAAGAAAACAACACCGTCATAATGCCAACACGACCAATAAACATCAATAAGATAATAACTATTTTTCCTACAAATGTTAAGTTAGGCGTTAAGCCCATCGTTAAACCAACCGTTCCAAAAGCCGAAAAGACCTCAAATGCAATATATTCCATCCCTCTGTCGATCGGTAAATCTTCAGTTACAGAGAGAATTATCATGGCTACGACACACGCCATTAAGGTAATGACAAATAACATTAATGCTTTTACAACGATACTTTCTTTCACACGTCGACCTGCAAATTCGGCATAGGATCGTCCTTTTAATAAGGAACTAATTTGAATTAATAAGACACCAAATGTTGTCGTCTTAAGACCCCCAGCTGTCGATCCTGACGTACCACCTATATACATCAAGACAATGGTCATTAATATTCCTGCCAATGATAATTGCGAATAATCCACTGCATAAAAACCAGCTGTTCTGGCGGTTACACTTAAGAAAAAAGCATTAAGCAGACGAGTAGCTTTATTAGGATTCGTTAATAATCCAGTGTTTGCAGTTTCAGAATAATAAAAAAAGAAAAAACCTCCTACTAACAATGTCACCGTCATGATTAAAGCAATTTTACTGTGTAAACTTAAACGACTACGTTTAAATAAACCGTGAAGATCTTTCCAAACAATAAAACCCAAACCACCAGAAATAATTAAAGCAGAAATAATCAGTATGATATAGGGATTATTTTGAAAAGGCACTAAACTATCGCCAAATAAATCAAAACCTGCATTACAAAAACTTGATACCGCATGAAACAAAGCATACCAACTACCTTTTGCAAAACCAAAGCGTGGAATAAAATCAACCGCTAATAGCAGTGTACCCAGCGTTTGAATAATTAATGCAAGTTTAAGTACGTACAAGGCTAAACTCATTACACCGGACACTTGATCTAAATTAAACGCTTCTTTAATAACAATACGAGTACTTAATTGAATACGTTTTTTTAGAAATGTAAAAAAGACAATTGGCAACATCATAAAGTTCAATCCACCAATTTCAATTAAAACTAAAATCACCGCTTGCCCATAACTATTCCAATGTTGGACTGTATTTAACGTAGTTAGCCCTGTCACGCACGTAGCTGATGTTGCAGTAAATAACGCATCAATAAAAGGCGTTGCTTGATTTGAACGAGAAAAGAATGGTAGTGTCAGCAAATTAGCCCCTACTAAAATAACTCCTACAAAACCTAACGCTAAAATACTAGCTGCTCCCAATCTTGGAAGGCTTTTTCTTCGTTTGTTTCTCCCTTTGATATTCATCGTTCACCTCTTCAGAAAAACACTGCTGTCGTTAATCAGCAGTGTTTGTTTTATTCTTTATTTTTATCAAACGGGTAATTTCTGCCCGTTCATTTTCTTCTAATTTCATTTGGATATGCTGAATCGTATCTTCTAACTGGGGAATCGTCATATATTCCAATGCATTTACCCGTCTTCTCGTTTTTTCTATTTCATCTGCCATCAATTGACACGTTTTTTCTATTTCTGTTAGTTCAGCTAATGATGGAAGAAACTTATAAAATTTTTCAATTGAAGCGTCAAGGTCAGCATTAGAATTCAGATAACCATAATCCAATGCCTCTTCATCAAACGCATCTGGATAAGAAAAATTCATGATAGGGACTGTCACACTCATAATATTTTTTTCAACAATATCAACCGTAATATCATCGGTAGGTAGTAAAAATAATTCTTCGATAAAATTTTCATTAATCGCTACATTGGCTAACATAAAACTTTCCATTGCTTGCTGCATGATGACTTCTAACTTATCCCGTAGTTGATGATTTTGTTTAATTAACAAGATGAATTGACGCATCAATTCATCTTGTTTATCTTTTAATAGCTTATGTCCTCGCGTTGCGGTTGTCAATTGCTTTTTTAAGCGTGATAACTCCATTCGAGTTGGATTGACATTCATAATCGCCATGCTTACACATCCTTTTTAGGTAAATATTCGTCTAACATATCATCTTTTATACGTTTTAACTCTGGTCGAGGTAACATAGAAAGTAGCTTCCATCCCAGATCAAGTGTTTCAGTAATTGAGCGATTCGTTTCAAATCCTTGATTAATGTATTCTTTTTCAAAACGCTCAGCAAATGTTGCATAAATTTTATCAACCTCTGATAGCGCCGCATCTCCTAAAATAACTGCCAACTCTTTAGCCTTTTTCCCTTGTGCATAGGCAGCAAACAATTGGTTCATGGTAGCCGCATGATCCTTACGAGTTTTTCCTTCTCCAGTTCCTTTATCCTTTAATCGAGAAAGTGACGGCAATACATCAATAGGTGGTTGATAGCCTTTTTTATCGAGTTCACGAGATAAAATTATTTGGCCTTCTGTAATATAACCTGTTAAATCAGGAATTGGATGTGTTTTATCATCTTCAGGCATGGATAAAATCGGTATTTGAGTAACTGATCCTTCAATCCCCTTAATTCGCCCTGCTCGCTCATAAAGTGTCGCTAAGTTAGTATACAAATAACCTGGATAACCGCGTCGACCTGGCACTTCTCTTCGTGCTGCTGAAATCTCACGCAACGCTTCACAATAATTGGTCATATCTGTCATAATAACCAATACATGCATGCCTTTTTCGTAAGCTAAATATTCAGCTGCTGTTAATGCCATACGTGGTGTTGCAATCCGTTCAATCGCTGGATCATTCGCTAAATTCATAAATACGACAGAACGATCAATCGCTCCTGTTTGGCGAAAATTCTCCATAAAAAAATCTGCTTCTTCAAACGTAATCCCTATGCCAGCAAATACTACGGCAAAATCATCTTGAGTATTTAAAACCGCTGCTTGGCGAGCAATTTGTGCTGCTAGTTCTTTGTGCGGCAATCCCGAACCAGAAAATACCGGCAATTTTTGTCCACGAACTAGTGTATTTAAATGATCGATAGAAGAAATACCAGTTTGAATAAATTCATCTGGATAATCTCGTGCCATGGGATTGATAACTTCACCGTTAATATCCATCATTTTTTCGGGTAAAATATCTGGACCATTATCTTTAGGTCGACCTAATCCATCAAAAACACGACCAATCATATCTTCTGATACAGATAGCTCTAATGAATGACCTAAAAAGCGAACAGAAGAATCTTTCATATTGATACCTGCCGTCCCTTCAAATACTTGGACTAACGCCTTATCTTCATGAATTTCTAACACTTGACCACGTCTCATCTCACCATTTTGCATGCGAATATCAATCAGTTCTTCATACTTTACGCCTTCCACGCGATCAACTGCCATCAAAGGTCCTACTACTTCGTTTATCGTACGATATTCTTTAATCATTTGTCATCCCTCCTTCGGCTACAATCTCACGCATTGTAGTATAAATTTCTGCTTTCATTTCATCTAATTTATTTATTTCTGATTCAGGTAGATACTTACTTCTAGCAAGTTTATCTCGAAGGGTGACACTTCCTTTCATAATTTCAGAGAAATAAGCATTTAATTCAATAGCTTTTTGTCCTTCACGACCAAACAATAGAATATTTCGCAGCATCTTGAATTGCTTTTCACGAGAAGTAAATGTATCGATTTCATCAAATGCATTTTGTTGTAAATAGTCTTCTCGAATCGATCGAGTAACTTGCAGTGTTAATTTATCTTTATCCGATAAAGCATCGATACCAACTAAGCGGACAATTTCATTCAACTGTGATTCTTCTTGTAATAATGCCATTGCTTCTGTCACTAAACCTGACCAATCTTCTTGTAATGATTGATCCATATATTTACCAATCATCTCTAGATAAAGCGAATAACTTTGTAGCCAATCAATTGATGGGAAATGTCGTTGTTGTGCCAATGTTGACTCTAATCCCCAGAAGACTTTTACTACACGTAACGTATTTTGGGTAACCGGTTCTGAAACATCTCCGCCAGAAGGGGATACCGCTGAGATAGCCGTTACACTTCCTTCTCGTTCATCTGAACCAAGGACACTAACACGACCAGCACGTTCGTAATATTCAGCTAAACGTGACCCTAAATAAGCTGGATATCCTTCGTCGCCAGGCATTTCTTCCAAACGCCCACTCATTTCACGTAATGCTTCAGCCCAACGAGACGTTGAATCTGCCATTATCGCTACATTGTATCCCATATCACGGAAATATTCAGCTATGGTAATGCCTGTGTAAATAGACGCTTCACGTGCAGCTACTGGCATATTGGAGGTATTAGCAATTAAAATAGTTCGTTCCATAAGTGACTCACCCGTATTTGGATCAATCAATTCTGGGAATTCATTTAAGACATCTGTCATTTCATTGCCTCGTTCACCACAGCCGACGTATACGACAATATCGACATCTGCCCATTTGGCTATTTGATGTTGTACAACCGTTTTTCCAGCGCCAAATGGTCCTGGAACAGCCGCAGCCCCACCTTTGGTTACGGGGAAAAATGTGTCAATCACACGTTGTCCTGTAATCATTGGTTGATCTGGATTTAACTTTTCTTTAACTGGGCGACCTCTTCTAACTGGCCATTTTTGTAACATGGTAAGTGTCTTTTCCTCACCGTTTGATGTTTCAATGATACAAATGACTTCGTCAATCGTATAATCTCCAGACTTAATGGTTTTAATTATTCCTTCCACACCAAATGGGACCATAATTTTATGGTTCACACTTTTAGTTTCAGCAACATTGCCTAGAATATCACCTGTCGTTACATACGTTCCTATTGATGTCGTCGCTATAAATGACCATTTTTTTTCATGGTTTAGTGAAGGGACTTTTACACCACGACCTAAAAAATTACTACCTGTTACTTCCATAAATGTATCGAGTGGTCGCTGAATGCCATCAAACATCTGTGACATAATTCCTGGTGCTAATTCAACTGATAATGCTTCACCTGTAGCTTCTACTGGTTCACCTGGTCCGATGCCTGATGTTTCCTCATATACCTGAATACTCGCCACATCTCCACGCATTTCAATAATTTCTCCGATAACACCTAGGTCCCCGACATAACAAATATCTTGAATGCTAGCATGTGACATGTTTTCAGCCATAATTAATGGTCCTGAAACTTTTATAATTCTTCCTTTTTGCAAGTTTGACCTCTCCTGTTCTATAAAATATTTTGACCAACGGCTCGTTCAACATTTTGTTGAATATTTTGCTTTCCAATTCCTAATGAGCCTTTGTGATTAGGAATTAAAATAATGGTTGGAGTGAGTTGATTGTCAAAACGCCTAATTGTTTCTGGCACCAAAGAAGCAAACGCTTCTGTGACGTATATAATACCGTACTTATCTTTTGCCATACGCTCAATAGAACGCCTTGTTGCTGCGCCATCTTTAACAACTTCCACTTCAAAACCAAACAATTTAAAAGGTAAGACAGCATTTTTATCCCCAATCACACCTATTTTATAAGTCATAAACGCGCCTCATCCTTTCTCTAATTTGTTGATTAGTAAAACCATTTTTCTTTCCTACTACCAAAGTTCTCAGGTTTTTAATTTCTATTTCCTTAGCGTTCAATAAAGCCAGTAACGGTAATGGACCAAACGCCTGTGTTTGTGCCCCTCATAGTGCTCAGTAAGAAAGTCATCTTTGAGCTTTCCTAGTTGAACAAAATCAATGTGATTTTGTTCTAAAGCAGGTGATAAAACTTGGGCATACTCTGATTGTTGTAAAAAGGTAATAAATGACTCATAACCATCTTTAACATAGGATAAGAATGTTTCTTTTGATATCGAACCTTGGCTTGATAATACACCTGTCATAAAATTTTGACTTCTTTTTTGTAAAATACCACGAGCCATTGTTTCAATATTGGTTAGATCAATAAAACTAATAATCTCATCAAGTAATTCTGAATAGCCTAATGTCTCTCCTAATTCTCTTTGAGTTCGTAAGAAATAACGATCATAAATAACATCAATTCCTTGAAGTACCTTTGATTCTTCTAAATGTAGTAACACCTCATGAATACTTTCTATCACGCTATCTGGCAATTGTGTTGAAATACCCGTTTGAATCGCTCGTTTAAGTGTCTCAATTGAATAAAAGCCATCATAAATACACCATTCATCTAGCTCTTTTCCTAGCATTTTAGCTTTTGTTAAAACTTTTAGATTATGAAATGTATAACGCATAGTATAGATCCAGATAACTTCCTTCTCAGGTGCTATTTCAATAATTTCTTTATATTCATTTTCAATTTCTTTATTTAAATTTTGCTCAAAATCATGCTCAAATCCAGGGTAGATATAATCGGCATAATGAGTTTCTTTTAATAACGTAGCTAGCTGTTCCATTGTCCCTGTTTCGATCATTCGCTCAAATTCAGCCGTTGAGATCAGTTCTAATTCTTTGATGCGGACTAATGGATTAACCTCGTGATAAGTTGGTTGACTCATGGTTTCCACACCTCCTTAATCAAATAATCGTTTGGCTAATTCAACACCCATATGTGTTTGAAGTTCTTTTACTAAATTTTCAAACACAAAATTATACTGAATGCCATTATCATGTAAAATAAATCCAGCCTGTTTAGGAAGAAGTTCGTCTAATAAAGTCATTTGCTTATTGTAGAGATGATTCATCTCTTCTACCCATTCGGCTGTTAAGCCATCACGTGATAGTTCACCTACCTGTATCGTTAACGGAGTAGCCAGCTCAATTTTTTCTAACAAATGTTCAGAAAATTTTTGCATATCCTCTTTAGGCCAATGATTCATCTCATCAACAGCATCTTTAAAAAATTTTGTTAACACACGTTGTTTTTCGTGAAGAGCTGCTTGTCTAAAGGTCACTTGTTGACGATCACGTTGTTGTTTGTATTTTTTTTCAATCTCTTTTATTTGTTTCTGTAATAGTGCCTCATGTTCATTATTAATGTGCGTTTGTTCCTGAATAAACGCCATATCAATCTCCGCTAATCTTTCTTTTTTTAGTGCTTCTCGCTCACTTATTGCTTGTTCATTCATGCGAGTTATCATATTTTCTATTGCATCCATAGGTCCTAGCCCCCTTATAATGGTTTAAGCATTTAGAACAAGTAAGAACGAAATAACAAATCCTAAAATGGCATATGTTTCAACCATCGCTGCATAAATAATCCCTTTCGTTGCATGCTCAGGTTTTTTAGCTAAAATTTGAATACCTGAAGAAGCCACGCGTCCCTGTGCTATCCCTGAAAATAACCCTGTAAAAGCAATTGGTAAAGCGGCACCTAACAACATCAATCCTTGTTGTAACGGCATACTTGCATCCATATTAATAAAAATTAAGAACGCAATCACAAACCCATACAACCCTTGTGTTCCAGGTAATAATTCTAAGATTAAAGCTTGACCAAACTTTTCTGGTTGAGTCGTTGTAAGAGCTGCTGCTGCTTCACCTGTCATCCCTACCCCTTTAGCTGAACCAATCCCAGAAAAAATTGTTGCCACTGCCATTCCTAAAACCGCAAAAATCATCCCACCATTATTATTAATCAAAAAATCCATCATATACTTATTCTCCTATCTGTTCTGTCTAATTATTTTTTTATTTGTTCAATATTCACATATTTTTCTTTTGTTTTAAGCGGTTCAAATGCTCGACCGCCACCTTTGTAAAATTTACCAAAAAACTCTACATACTGTAGTCGGGCACCATGTACATAGGCACTTAATAAAGATAAAAAGATATTAAGACCATGTAAGGCAATGATCAACAGAATTCCTATACTGAATTTAGCTATAGGTGGCATAAAATCCACCAACATATTAAACGCAGCTGCGATACTACCACCTGAAATTCCTAACGCCATTAAACGAGTAAAGCTAACCATATCACCGATGTAACTTGTTAATCCGTATAAATTATAAGCACCTTTTGCTAATCCCTTAGCCTTTGAACGATTTCCTTTAAGAGGTGCTAATAAAATGATGACGGCACTGATACTTATTAAACCTATTCCGATAATAAAAAAGGCTGGTTGTTTTAACAGTAATTTTCCTAATAAACTAATGACTATCCCAATCAAAATCCCTTGCCAAGCAAAGCCTTCTGATACTGCTGCTAAATAGTTTTTCTTACGAATGTTTTCTTTAGCATTTAACGCTAATCCTACAATAATTTGAATAAAACCAAAAATTACTGAAAGCAGTAATATAGTGATAACATCTTCACTTGTAGATAAAATTGGTTGATACGGCATACTTAAACCAAAAAAGGAATTATAAATCAAGCCCCAAATCATCGTAGGTATCGATAAAATTTTAAAAAATGCCATAAACCGTGATGTCCCTCTTGGTAAGGTCAGCTTTTTTAAGGCAACTGTCGTCCCCACTAACATCAATAAGCCATAACCTACATCAGCCACCATCATCCCAAAGAACACTAAAAAGAAAGGAACAAACCACGGAGTAGGATCAATTTCATTGTATTTGGGCAAGCTATACATTTCCGTTAACAGTTCAAATGGTTTAACCAATTCATGATTGAGTAGTTTAGTTGGAACTTCTTGATTTATTTCCTCCGCTGTCGGCTCTTCAAACGTTAGATAAAATGATTCTTTTGATATTTTTTTCTCCAGTGTATACGTTAATGTTGCAATATCAGATTCACCAATCCATCCCTGTAATACCAAAAGTTGTTCCGTTGTTAAAATATTTTGGTTAACCTTTTCTCGTTGAAGTTTAGCTAATATCACCTCTTCAGCCAGTTGAAATACTTTGACTTGTGTTCTTTTTTGACCTATCAATTTTGTTAGTTTCTTCCTACTTTGGTGATTGGTTGATAAATCTTTTTTGACTGCCATCAATTGTTCTTTAGGTAATATAGAATCTTCATATGATTCGATTTTGACACTGAAGCGACGGCAAACGTCAATCACAGACTGCTTCATTTCATTAAGATAAACAAACGATACATAGGTTTCCTTTTCATCTTGATAAATCATTTCAATATAAAGGTATTCTAGCTGCTCCATTTGTTGCTTAAACTCATCCCAATTTTCACTAGCAAGTACACCTAATTCCATTGTTTTTATTGAATTAGTTACGTGATGAGGTAATACATCTAGATTTTGCCATTTACTATAGTACTCTTCTGATTCAAGCAAATGTTCTTTATTATTTGTTGACTGTTCCCATTGTTTTTTTAACATGAGAATTACTTCAATCTCTTGATCAATCGTGATTTCATCATATGCCTCTTCTAATGTTTGAAGATCAGTTTCATATCGCTTCAACTGCTTTCTTTTAGCTTTACTGTCTCCATGATGCTCAATAAAGGTCAATATTTCTTCAATTTTTTTTAATCGTATCTGAAATTCTTGTTGTTTGGCGACAGATTCTTGAGGTGTCACCTCTTTAAAATATTTTTTTCGCCAATTATTATTTTCAAAATCAACAAAGACGTTTCTTATTTCCACGTTTTGCATCCCTTGAATAGTCTGTAATATCACATCTTTCAACAGGTTTTCAGTGATAATAGTCATTTTTTTCATTTTAGTTACGGCCATAGGTTTCTCTCACCCTTTCGATGATTGCTCGAACCGCAGCTTCATTATTTTGATCATATCGAGCAGTTAATTGTTCGATTAATTGATTATTTTTTTCTTGTAGTACATCTTTTTCTTCTTCTAATTTCTTTTGTTCTAGAGCTTCTTTTTCTTTCAGCAATAGTGCCATTTCTTCTTTCAGCAATTGCTTTTCTTTTGCTAAAAGTTGCTTTTTTTCTTCTTCGTAGCTAGTTAGTTCCTTTAATAAACACTCTTTTTTATACACATTTTCTTTTTCAGCTACTTGTAGCTTTTGTAATGCCTCTTCCATCTCATTCACTTCCTTTCCAATAAAAAAAGCACACTTCATTTTTTGAAGTATGCTTTAATAAACAAAAAAGAGCACAGACAACAAAAACCATGGTTCTTCTCACCCCGTGAAGAACTAGATCCTTGAAGCATATTATGCCCAACCGTTAATTATTTAATTGTTTCTATAAAAATTATAACAAATAGTTTCATTGTTTTCAAGAAAAGGACTAAAAGTATTGGATATTTTTCAGAATTCTCTCTTGTAAAAAGATGTCCTCCCCTTAAATGTTTCCATTTAAGGGGAGGCACTTTTCATCTATTTCTTATTCTTCTTCTGCTGCAAAGGCATTGAAAACTTCTTCAATCATATCCCATTCAGCATCTGTTTCAATCGCTTTTAATTCGCCTTCTGTATCATCTTCGCTTTCAATGTATTGATAAGCTAATAAGTCAATTTCTTCTTCGCCATCTTCATCGAATTCTGCTGGATATAATAAGACATATTTTTTGTCTGCGAATTCTTCTTCACCGTCAATTGTTAATAAAATCTCGAATAATGCTTCATTTCCTTCTTCATCAACTAATGTGATGTATTCACGGTGATCATGTTCATGACTATGGTCATGGTTATGTCCACATCCGCATCCTTCATGTTTTTCTTCTGTATGGTCGTGACCGCATTGGCAATCGTGATCGTGATTATGTCCCATTCTATTACCTCTTCCCGATTAATATTATTTATTATTTTGAATGTCTATCCAAATAATTTTGTAAAATCATTACTGCAGCTAATTTATCAATGACTTTCTTACGTTTACTACGTGATGTATTAGCTTGTTCTACTAACATACGCTCTACTTCAACCGTCGTTAAACGTTCATCTTGATACTCAACTGGTATATCATAAAGTTCTGCTAAGGCATCCCCGTACGCCATTGACGCTTCTGCACGAGGCCCAAGGGTATTGTTCATGTTCTTAGGTAAACCTAAGACCACTTTTTCAACTTTGTATTCATCGATTAACTCTTTGACACGTTGATAACCAAATTCACCTGCAGACTCATTAATTTGTATTGTCTCGATTCCTTGAGCTGTCCATCCTAAACGATCACTAATCGCAACACCGACAGTCTTAGAACCAACATCTAATCCCATAATTCTCATTAACTAATCCCATTCTCAGATAAATAACTTCTGATTAACTCTTCCATAATTTCATCACGTTCGTGGCGACGTATTAAATTACGTGCTTCTTTATAACGTGGGATGTAAGCTGGATCCCCAGATAATAAGTAACCAACAATTTGATTCACTGGGTTGTAGCCTTTTTCTTCTAATGCATGATAAACAATACGTAACGTTTCACTGACTGATTGTTTATTTAAGTCATTGACGTCAAATTGCATAGTCTCATCTGTATAGTTCATTTAAATCCACCTCTTTCTACATGTGTATCTTCATTTTACAAGAAAGGGGGTTAAACTACAAATATTATTTTAGCCTTTAAACGCAGAACCTACAATTGATTCTTCTGGTAAAACTAGAATACCTTTAACTTGAGGCGCATCTGGTAAATTTAATTCTTTAGCAGAACATACCATACCAAAACTATCAACACCTCTTAAATTCCCTGGCCAAATAATCAAGCCATTAGGCATCATAGCACCTGGTTTAGCTACTACCACTTTTTGTCCTTGTTCAATATTTGGTGCACCACAAACAATTTGTAATTCTTCCCCATTGTCTACTTCAATTTGTGTAACAGACAAGTGATCAGAATCTTCATGAGGAACACATTCTTTTACGTATCCTACAACAAATTTAGGCGTATTATCCGCCACTAATGAACCTTCAAAACCATTAGTCATTAATTGTTCATTTAATTTAGCCACTTGGTCATCTGTTAAGAAAACTTGACCATTTCCTTCTAAATCATCAATATACGTTGAAACATCAAAGAAATTATAACCAACTGTTTTATCAGCTGTTGCAATTTTTGCAACATTTCCTTTACGTTCACAAGAAACTTCTTCTGTTCCCGAATTATCAACAATGGCAATTAAGACATCACCGACTGCTTCTTTGTTATATGAAAAAATCATCACTTACTCCTAATTCTCAGACGTTCTGTTTGTCTAGTTTTTTTTGCTTTTTATATCTTTGTCTGAACGAACAATCAAGACATCACATTTAGCATGTCTAACGACATATTCACTCACACTTCCAATAATAACACGTTCAACTGCATTTAATCCAGATTGACCAATCATGATTAAATCTACATCGTACTTTTCTGGTAATTCTTCGGTCATCACATACTTAGGGGTGCCAAATGTTAAAACAGTCTCTAGATTAGTAAATCCTTGCTTATTTGCGTATTCTACATAATCTTGTAACATGGTTTTAGAACGATCTTTCTCCACTTCGATAATATCAGCACTTGTTAAAGCATAGCCTGTATTACCAAATAAGCGACTCTCAATAATGTGTGCCAACACCACTTTTGCATCATTTCTTTTAGCAACCGCAATTGCTTTTTGAAACGCTTGAAATGCCTGATCACTACCATCAATACCGACTAAAATTGTTTTATACTCTTGTAATAACATATCAAACACCTTCCTTTTCTATATCAATTAATTAGTAAAAGGGTGTGATGAACTCGATAACTTCCGCTTTAGTTTTACGATCCTTGCTAACGAATCTTCCGAGTTCTTGCCCTTTATCTACAATAATAAAACTTGGAATCCCCATAACATTCATTTTGATGCAGGCATCTAAAAACTGATCACGATCTACTTCGACAAATGATAACTCAGGAAAATTAGCCATAATCTCTGGTAAATGTGGTTTGATAAATACGCAATCTCCACACCAATTAGCAGTAAAAAACAACACATGTTTCCCAGTATTAATTAATTCAGCCAAGTGTTCTAAACTGGTTGGTTTAATCATTTAGTTGCCTACTTTCCATAAATAATTTCGTTAATTTTTTCGTTAGTCAATGTTGTCATTGAAGTAATTAACATTTTTTTAGCTGCTTCATAATCTGATAAGCGATACATTGTTTGATGAGTATGAATATAACGTCCTGGCACACCAATTACAGTACTTGGAATGCCATCATTCATCATGTGAGCCGCACCAGCATCTGTTCCACCTTTTGATACAAAGTATTGATGTGGAATTTCGTGTTCTTCTGCTAAATCTAGTACGAATTCACGCATACGTTTTAACATGATCATACCTGGGTCAAAAATTCGAACTAAGAAACCTTCACCTAATTTACCAAATGTATCTTTTTTACCTTCTAAATCATCGGCAGGTGAGCAATCAACAGCAAAGAATAAATCTGGCTTAAATTTATGTGTAGAAGGACGTGCACCACGTAAGCCAACTTCTTCTTGAACGTTAGCACCTGCAACTAAATGGAATGGTAAGTCAACGTCTTTTAATGTTTCAAGCATCTCAATAACTGCGACACATCCGTAACGATTATCCCATGCTTTCCCAATTAAATTTTTTCCATTTGCTGATAGAATCGTTTCAACATCTGGAACAATACTATCTCCTTGACGAACACCATATTCTAGCGCTTCTTCTTTTGACTCAAAACCTGCATCAAATAAAATATCTGTCACTTGAACGTTGCTTTGCCCATTTGAACCACGTAACAGATGCGGTGGTACTGATGATGAAACAATTGGGTAGTTACCTTTACGTGTTTTCAACGTGAAGCGTTGTGCTGATACTACGTATGGATTCCAGCCGCCAAGTGGTTGAACTCGCATCATACCGTTATCCATAATTTGCGTTAACATAAAACCAACTTCATCCATATGCGCCGCTACCATTACTGTTTTAGCTTCAGGATTTTTACTTTTTTTAATACCAAAGATACCGCCTAATCCATCGTACTCAATACGATCTACTAGTGGCGTCATTTTTTTCTTCATTAGGGCGCGAACATCGTCTTCAAAACCGCTTGTTCCTTGCACCTCTGTTAGTTCTTTAATAAGTGAGAATGTTTTTTCTTCCATATTCTATTAATCTGCCTTTGCAGATATCCACCTCTCTATCTTCTTACGTTTATTATACCTTATTTTAGCCATTTTGTTATAACAAACTCCATCAAACATGAATTGTTTAGAATTTTTTTTTGATATGTTACAATAAGAAAGAAAATTAAGGGAGGTTGTTTTAATGACACAAAACAAAAACAATGCACTCATTGGCTGGGGATTACTTGGAGCTGCTGCTATTGGTGTTGTTGGTGGCGTATTAGCAAATAAAAAATACCAAGAAACCAAAAACTTATCACCTGAAGCTATCTTAGAAATTGTAAAAGAACATTTCCTAAGTGAGGGGCCTATTGAAGGCTCATGGATTAACTATACACAAGAACAATTGCAAAAATTTGCAGTCACTTATACAACCTATACAGGAGGTATCACACGAAAAGAAGGCGATGAAACAATTCAATACGAATTCATCGCAGATGCTAAGACAGGTAGTATCTTAGACGTTTATCCCCTATAAAAACAGGTTTCCTTCAAAAAATATGAGGGAAACCTGTTTTTTAGTTATTCTACTGGTTAGATGAATTAAAATGATGGAATTAAAGACACACTGTTCTCTTCATTTTCTAAATAATCACGCACACCATCGCTTGCTACAGCTTTTTTTAATACTTGAATAGCTTCTGAATCCACATTATCTTCTCTAGCAACCAAGCTAATAGCAAAATGATTATCGTTTGGTTCTTCTAATAAAATAGCATCCTCAGGAGTTAAATTAATTTTTTTCAAATAAGTTGGATAGTTATAAACCAATGCCATATCTGCTTCATCATAAGCAGATGCTAAGTTTACTAAGTCGATTTCTTTGAATTCAAAATTCTTTGGATTTTCAACAATATCTTTCACTGTTCCTTCAAATGATACGCCATCTTTTAGTTTGATCAATCCTTTTTCATCAAGAATAGCTAAGGCTCTTCCTTGATTAGATGCATCGTTTGGAATAGCGACTTTTTTATCGTTTGGAATGTCTTCAATTGTTTTATACTCTTTTGAATAATAACCCACTTTTGCATCATAAACTGGTTGTGCAATCACTAAATTTCCTTTGTAAGCTTCATTGAAATCTTGCATGAATGGCTCATGTTGGGCTAAATTAGCATCCACTTCTTTGTCATTCAATAATTTATTGTATTGTACATTATCATTTACTCGTACCATTTCAATGGTGTAACCTTCTTTTTCAGCTTCTTTATTCGCAATTTCTAAAATATCTGCAACAGATTCCATCTGAGACGCAACTTTGATCACTTTTAGATCTTGCTCTTTACTTTGCTCTTCAGATGTATTTTTGCTTGCGCATCCTCCTAATAACATTGCTAAACTTGATAATAATAATAATATTTTTTTCATCCTTTTTCTCCCTCATCTTCTTTTATCTATTTTTTTTGAAACAAATGAACCCAATAATTGAATCATCACGACCATCACAATCATTAAGACAATGGTTAAATACATCAGAATAAATTCATAAGATTGATAACCATAACGAATAGCAAAGTCCCCAATCCCTCCACCACCTACGACTCCCATAATGGTTGAATAAGACACCATTCCAATTGTCACAGTTGTAAAACTCAAGACTAAACTCGAACGGGCTTCCACGTATAAGAAATTAAAAATAAATTGACGTAAGGTTGCTCCAAGAGATTTGGCTAAAGCAATCGTTTCGACTGGCACATCCAGTAGTGATTGTTCAACCATCCGACCGTACTGAGCCACCGCCACAAATGAGAGTGGGAGTGAAGCTGCGCCTGTTCCAAATGAGGTTCCAAGTACTAACCGTGTAAAAGGAATTAATGCCACCACTAGTAATAAAAATGGAAATGAACGGACCACATCAACGTAGACAATCGCTAATTTGGATAAAAATTTCATCGCAGGATGTTTTAATTGATCGGTTTTCCCTAAGAAAATTAAGGTCCCCATCGGTAGTCCAATCAAAAGTGCTACCGTCATCGACACGAGCAACATTAAACCGGTTTGCGCACAGGCGGTAAATAATTCAACTCGGTACGTATTAAAGACATCGATTATTTCTTTCATTGTAAATACTCCACAACTTGTTCATAATAATTCGCTGATTGTGTGACAACCTCTTCAGGTTCTACTTCAATCACCGCTAACAAATTACCTTTTTCCATGATACCTGCGCGCTCGCACCATTGTTTTATTAACGGCAACTCATGGCTGACAAAAATCACGGTCGTGCCGAATTCCGTCTGCACTTGCTTAAGGAGCTTCATGACTTCAAAGCTATTCTGTGAGTCAAGCGCCGAGGTCGGTTCGTCACACAATAAAATATCTGGTTTCGTCACTAACGCTCTGGCAATGGCGACTCGTTGTTTTTGCCCACCGCTCAGTTGCACCGGATACTTGTCCTGATACGGTGTCATTCCGACAAATTCCAAGACATTAGCAACTAACTTATCATCGGATTTCCCCTGTAATTTCAATGGTAACTTCACGTTCTGCTTGACCGTTTGATTTTGCAACAGATTAAATTGTTGAAAAATCATCGCCGTCTTTTGAACCATTTTTCTTACTTCTTGCTCATTCATTTGATTCAATGATTGACCATTTATCAAAATATCACCTGAAGTGGGGACTTCTAAGCGATTCATTAACTTCAATAAAGTTGATTTTCCCGAACCACTCTCACCAACTAAGCCAAAAAATTCATTAGGTTTAATGTGGAGCGATACAGAATTTAAAGCTGTTATACTTTTTTGATTCTGCTGATATATTTTTGAGATATTTTTCAATTCAATCACTCTGTGTTGCACCTCCTACTAGACACCATAATGCCATAGTATTATCACACACTCAAAGAAACTTTGTGAAAAAAGAAAAATTTATTCTTCCATAAAATTAACGTTCCTATCATATCAACTATTACAGACTTTAAAGCTGTTACAAAAAGAACAATTTTGTATTTTTATATAAAAAAAGAGAAGCTAACTTGCTTCTCTTGCTTGTTTATCAAGTGGTATCACACGATCAAAGCCACGTTGTTCTTCTGTACTTAATTTATGCCCGACTTCAATTACTGTACCAGGATAAGCGTTAATTATATCACGAATTGTTAACGAAGTTTGTTTGTCTAGTGCAGAAGTCCCTTCATCAATTAATAAAACCGGACGCTTCCTTAATAAAGCTCTAGCAATTTCTAACCGTTGAATTTGCCCACCTGACAAATCCCCTTGCCCTTCACCTAATAAATAATCCCAGCCCTTTTCAGCAACGACATCCGCTAACCCAACTTGTTCGATGACATGCTCAAGCGCCTCGTCTGAATAATCTTCGCCAAGCGTTACATTGAATCGAAGTGTCCCTTCAAAAAGATATGGTGTTTGCTGAATATAGCTGAAAAATGATTGAAGTTTAGTGTCAGGATAGGACTGGCTCTGCAGTTGATTGATTTGATAGCTTCCTGAAGATAATTGTTTCTGACCTTGTAGCGTCTTTAACAACGTACTTTTACCAAATCCTGAAGGAGCAGTAATTAATATTTTTTCACCTGCCCGAACTTCTAATGACGTTTGTGGCATTAAAAGCAAATTGTCTTGCTTAACTTCTCCATCACTAATGATTAACGACTCAAACACCATCGACTCATTAATAGCATATATTTCATTGGCGCTATCTTGCTCGATTGGTTCTTCTTTATCCAAAAACTGATTTAATGTCTCTTGTATCGAAGTAGTCGTTGCTTTTTGATTTTTTAACTGCATGAGCTCAATCAACGGATACACAAAGTTATTCGACAACTGTAAAACACCCATGAAAACAGCAAATTCAAGTTGTCCTTTAATAGTTAAATAAACACCTAAAGCAAAAGGCAGTAAAAGGCCAGAAAACCATGAGATGAAATAAACAAAAATGTCTGAAAGAGCTACCTTTTTGGTCATCTGAGCAAAACTTTTTTCTAAATCATGTGTAACTTTGTTCATTCTTTTTTGCATAAAAGGAGACACATGATACGTTCGAATAGTTGTTAAACCTGATAATGTATCTTTAATAGTACTAACATAGCACTGGTTAGCTGCTTGCCAGCTCTTGCTAGCACGAGAGATTGAACCTTTCGTAAACTTGCCAACAATTAGAGGAAGCAAGGCACCCACTATATAGACAATTGTCATCTTAACATCAAAAAGTAAGGCCCCTGCAATTGAAATTACTACTTTAAACAGACAAGAGAATGCTTGAATTTCGACTAAGAAGCCGTTTGTTTCTAACTGTTTCAAATCATTGGTTAAAAATGACAAACCTTCGCTAGTTTCTATTTGGCGATTATTTAACAACACCGCCATCACTCGTGTTTTCAAGGACTCATTAATCGTTTGAATTAATTTCACCTTTGTTAATTTCGTCGAATAGTTGATAATAGCAAATCCAATCAGCAAAATTGCACCTACAAACAAAATTTGTTTAAACAAGACTAAATCTTTATTGGTCGCTGCCTTAGTAAAACCACTGACAATATAAGCAAAAATTAAGCCCTGACAAGCATCTAACATCATACATAATAAACAAAGCAACCATTCTCTTTTCTTCCCATATTTAGTAATTAACATCTTAACCACTTCCTTTCCCCCTGATTGTAAAATAAATAAAAGAGCGTTAAACTAAAATTACAATATACTGTAAATATAGAGGTGAGCAGATGAAAACTTATGGTGAGGTATTTCATTATTTACGAACAAATAAGGGAATGAAACTTAAAGAACTAGCAGACGAACAACTATCTATTTCACTCATTGCCCAATTTGAAAAAAATCAATCTAAATTATCTTATGACCGCTTTATTCGGTTAATGAACAAATTAGAGGTTTCTTTAGAAGAAATACAGACTCTTTTAGAACAATCTACTATAGAAAAGAGCTATGAAGATATATTAATGACAGAGTATCAAAATATAACAAATAGTGTGGTCGGTTACGACAAAGAGTTATTTTTTCATATACATCAGCAATTAATACAAAAATCACAAGAAATTTTTACATATTTACAAAAGCACCCTAGTTTACGTTTAGCTCATTATTACCAATTTGTATTAATTAATAATCAGATGTGGTATGAACTTACTTCACATGACAAACAACTGAGATTAAGTTATTGCCAAACAAAAGTACAATCCTATTTATCACCTATTATCCGATACTTACTTTCGGTAGATAACTGGGGAGTATATGAAATTTCGTTAATGAATCGTTTTGCCATCGCTATGCCCATTGATTTACTAATGAAATTAATGAATCAAGCAACTAAAAGAGCCAAATGTTATCTAGATTTTCCAGGAAATCAAGAAATGATTTTCAATGTTTTTTTGACTTGTTTTTCAGTATCTTTAAACTTGGATGCATTTGATGAATCCAAACTCATTCTCAAAAAAATAAGAGACCATCTAAAAATAAATCCAGATACACGTTACGCTATGCGTTTAATGTTTTATGAATCACTCTTACAAAACAGAATGGGGAATAATCAAGAAGGCGAACGACTTTTCCAACAACTGATAGAAACCTATAATCTAATAGGATTACCTGAACTAGGAAAAAAAATAACAGAAGAACGAAAAAATATGGAATACGCAGAAAAGGAAGGAGCATTTTCCGTCTATATTTATATTGTTTGAGACAAAAAAACAGGCAAACCACTCTTTCATCTGAGTAGTTTGCCTAGTTTATGTTTATTTCACAAATTGTGCTTCGACGCGGTAAATCGGTTGGCCTTTACTTGAGAACTTCTCCTCGTATTCGGTCATGACATTACCTTCAAAGTTAGAAGCATGTAAGTCTAACCAGACTTGTTTTAGGCGCATGCCATATTCTGAGAAACTGACTAATGAATATTCAAATAAACCTCGGTTATCGGTTTTGAAGTGAACTTCACCGTTATCAACTAAGATCGTTTCATACGTTGCTAAAAATGTTTTATACGTTAAACGACGCTTTGCATGACGTGTTTTAGGCCATGGGTCTGAGAAGTTTAAGTAGACTAAATCAACTTCACCTGTTTCAAAATATTCGGTTAATGCTGATCCATTCACATGTAAAATTTGTAAATTAGGTAATTTTTCTTCTAATTGTTTTTCTAAAATAGAAACTAACACACTTTGTTCTAATTCAATCGCGATATAATTAATATCAGGATTTTGTTTCGCCATTCCGACAATAAAGCGACCTTTACCAGAACCAACCTCGATATGTAATGGTTGTGATTTTTCAAATCTGCTTTGCCATTTCCCTTTGTAACTTTCAGGATTTTCTACAACATATTGTGGGTTTTCTTCAATTAACTCTTTCGCCCATGGTTTATTTCTGACTCTCATAATTTCTCCTTTTCACAGAAAAAGTTGAGCGAGTTCTCACTTGCTCAACTTATTCAAATATAAAATAATCTTTTAAAAGCATGACTTC
The DNA here is from genome assembly GCF_004792515.1 of Vagococcus xieshaowenii. Classification (NCBI taxonomy): domain Bacteria; kingdom Bacillati; phylum Bacillota; class Bacilli; order Lactobacillales; family Enterococcaceae; genus Vagococcus; species Vagococcus xieshaowenii. The sequence continues at coordinate 1,409,753 of NZ_CP038865.1, forward strand.
TTGTTGTACTTTTTCATTATTATCTAACATATAATAGTGTTTAATATTTAACAATAGCATCATCCCAATGTACCACTGAACTTTTTGTAAATATTCAGGTGTCGCTTCGATACCATAAGCTTGTAGCCAAGCTTGCCATTCATCTTTTGGAATATAACGACATAATATGTAGGCAATATCAACGACAGGGTCTGCTAACACACAATTATCCCAATCGACTAAATATAACCGATTATCTTCTGAAACATACCAGTTATGATGCACTGGATCTCCATGACAGACACACAAATCCGTATCATTTGGTAAGTGATCTTCTAAATATCTAAATACCCGATGTAAATACTGATTATCTTTAAGTTCTTGCGGCACGTCTTGTGCATATTCTCTTAAAAAATCAAACGCACTTCGTTTATGGCCGCCAACTTTACTTAACATAGTCTTTAGCGAATTGGAATGATGGAGACGTAGTAATAATTTAATGACATCAGCATTTTCTTTCATATCAGCTGAACTCAACACGTTACCATCTAGCCATTCTTGCGCAGTGATTACATCACCCGTTCCCGTACGCTTCGTCCACAATAATTTCGGTGCAACGCCTTCTTGAGAAAGTGCAGCAAGAAACGGGGTGGTATTTCGTTTTATAAATACTTTTTCAGTATTACGAATGCCCATATAGGACTTACCGGTATCTCCTGCAATCGAGTGCAGGGTCCACGTATTATCAAATTGAAAATCTGTTTCCATAAGTCCCTCCACCATTTCTAATTAGTTAACCTTTCTTCAAGAAAAACTAGCATTTTCTATTGTATCTCGCAATGTCGTATACGTCAAGATAGCACAACATAACATCTGTCTTATTTTTTCAAACGAAACGGAATGTAAAGTGACGTTAATGCTAATGTAAAGACGAATGTTATTGCAATGGCTATTAGTTTATTCATAGCGCCAGCCACAACAATTGCTAATAACACTGATAACACAAATGCAGCTAATAGTAATAGCATCGTGATAACTTTTTGAAGACCTTTTTGTTTTTGTCTATCTTCTAATGGATACAGCTGCGTCATGACCATATAGTCAAACTGTTGAAACATTGGAATAAGTTGGAAACCTATTAAGAAGATTGCTACTAAACTAATCGGTAACGCCATGTATAAGCTACTTGCAAAGCACAACATAACGATCGCGACAAGCAGTAAACGGATAAACATCCCACTATACTCATTACCACGTACAAAACTTCTTGCAAATAAATAAACATAAGGGTTTTTATCATTTTTTGTTGCTACTTTAATAAGGGAATCAAAATAACTACGGCGTTTCACTTGACTCTTAATACCAGGAACGTCTGTAAACAAGTTGATAAATTGATAGATTTTTTTCTGACGGCTATTTTCCGTTTTAATCGCTTGATCCCAATCAAAAATTCCAGATGTTAACGTTGTATGATTTTTTTTTCTAATCAAGAACGCCATAGCTACTGCCATAACTAAGCCTATCCAGCCATTGATAAATAATGACGTAACAATAGTCACTCCTGCTATTAGCCAGTAAAGCAGGGGTAAACGTCGATGTTCTTCTTCAGTCAGTTGATAAAGTTGTGTTTGTTTGATGGTTAAATGCGTCCATTTCAGCACGTACATCATTAATAACAGTGGTAAGAGTGTCAACCAATGACTTGTTTGATTAGTTAATAACAATGGGCCGCATAAAAACGTAACGACCGTTACCACCACAAAAGGGACGCCTAACGAATGATTAAAAGCCCTCGCCAAATAATGACGAATTTCTTTTTCTTTAGGTAATAGAAACACTTTATCCGCTTCTTCAACCAATGTAGCTATATGACCAACACTTAAACTTGCTAACCAAATCAGGCTTACCAATAATTTCAATACTACCGGGTGATCGCTAATAATTTTAATAAATTCCGTATAGTAAAAAACAAAGCCTCCTACCATAAATAGTAAGAGTAATGACATATGATCATTAAATACGTATTTTAAGTAGCGAAATATCTTTTTTTGATAACGACTTAATCTTAATTGGAAAAGTTCAGCCATTAAGCAATCCCCTCTTCCTCAGTTAACTTCACATAAAATTCATCCAATGACGCATTAGGTAAGTTAAATTCTTGACGTAACTCAGACATAGTTCCAATGGCACGAATTTTCCCTTCATGTAGAACGACAAAGCGATCACAATACTTTTCAGCCGTTGCTAAAATATGGGTCGACATTAAAATTGCAGCCCCTTGTTCTTTCATTTCATTCATTAACTCAAGCAACGCATGAATAGCTAACGGATCAAGTCCTAAGAAAGGTTCATCAATAATATAAAGGCTAGGCTCAATTAAAAAGGCACATAAAATCATTACCTTTTGTTTCATTCCTTTAGAAAAATTTGATGGAAACCATTCTAATTTATTTTCTAATCGAAATGTTTTTAATAAACTTTCAGCACGTTTCATGCCTTCTTCTAAAGGAATGTCATATGCCATACAAGTAATTTCAATGTGCTCTTTTAAAGTTAATTCTTCATATAGAGCGGGGGTTTCAGGAATATAACCAATTTTTTTTCGGTAAACAGACGGATTGGTTGTTAATTGCTCATCATCAATCGTTATTTCGCCTTTTTGAGGTGTTAATAAGCCAATAATATTTTTGATTGTCGTACTTTTTCCTGCACCGTTTAGGCCGATTAATCCCACTAATTCGCCAGATGAGACTTCAAAATTTATATCTTTTAATACAGGTAAATGACCATAACCACCTGTTAAATTTTTTATTTTTAAACTCATGTTTGTCCTCCTTTATTCACTTTAATTATTATAACATAATTGTATTTTAACAATCATTTCCTTTTGACTTTGCCTTGTACTTTCCTTATCATTAACTTATAGCACTATTTAAGGAGGGAATATAATGACAGACTGTATTTTTTGTAAAATAATTTCAGGTGATATCCCTAGTTATAAAGTATATGAAGATGAAGAGGTATTAGCTTTTTTAGATTTATCACAAGTAACCAAAGGACATACCCTAGTAATTCCTAAAAAACATGTCACTGATATTTTTGAATACGACGAAGATTTAGCAGCAACTTTATTTGCTAGAGTACCAAAAATCGCCCGTGCGTTAGAACAAGCCTTTCCAGACATGCAAGGCTTAAATATAGTGAACAATAATAAGGCATTAGCCTATCAATCGGTTTTCCATTCACATGTTCACCTAATTCCACGTTACAGTAAGCAAGATGGCTTTAGTTTATCATTTGCTAATAATCAGGCTGACTACACACCTGAAGCTATGGAACAGATTGCCCATGCCATAAAAAAAGAGGTGAACTAATATGGCAAAATTTTCAAAAGGTGTCTTATTCGGTTCACTCCTAGGTGGGGTGTTAGGTTTACTTTATGCACCTAAGAGTGGTAAAGATTTACGTCAACAATTTTCATCTGATATGAACCAATCAAAAGAAAACATGGTGAACGCCTTAGACACTTCTGCTCAAAACGTCGACGAGATGCAAAGAAGTTTAACAGACTTGAATGAGTCATTATCTAAATTTAACGAGGTCGCGCGTGATCTACTACCAGATATCGCAACTGAAGCAAAAGAAACCATCGAGACATTCAAATTTCAGAGCTCCCCTAGAATCAAAGAAATTAAAAAAACAACTGAGCAACTAACACAACATTTAAATGAGTTTAAACAAAACAAATCATAATTTTTAAGCTTCGTTTAAGTTAACAATGTTTAACTATTCTATGGATTGACCAGACTTTTAGTTTATTTAAAATTAAAATATGGTATATTATTATAGGATATATAAACATGTATAAAACATAAATGAAAAGAAATGGAGTCACATATAATGAAAACAAAAAAATTTAAATTAGCGATTATTGGATTTATTTGCGCAACAACATTAGCTGCTTGCTCATCTGAAAAAAACGAAGATGTTATTACCATGAAAGGTGATACAATCACTGCTGTTGATGTTTACAATGAAGTCAAATCAGATAGCACTGTTCAATCAAAAATTACTAACATGATTTTACATAAAGTAGCCGTTAATGCTTACGGTGACAAAGTAGATTCAAAAGAAGTAGATAAAACATTTAACGAAACAAAAGAACAATATGGTGATTCATTTGCCTCTGCTCTATCACAACAAGGCTTAACAGAAGAGTCTTACAAAGACGCCTTAACATCAAATGCTGCGTTTGAAAAAATGTTAGAAGCTCACATCAAAGTTAAAGATGCTGACTTAAAGAAAGCATGGGCTGACTTCCATCCTGAAGTTGAAACACAATTAATCGCAATGAACGATGAAAAAGAAGCGAAAAAAGTGTTAGAAGCTGCTAAGAAAAAAGATGCTGACTTTGGTAAATTAGCTAAAGATAACTCTACATTAGAATCAGCTGCTGATAAAGGAACAACTAAATTTGATTCAACAGATACAGCCGTTCCTACAGAAGTTAAAGATGCTGCTTATAAATTAAAAAATGGTGCGGTTTCTGATTTAATTAAAGTAAGTTCATATGATGCTAACTACCAAGAAACAACTAGCTACTATATTGTGAAAATGGTTAAAACTCAAGACAAAGGTAATGACATGAAACCTTTCAAAGAAAAATTAACTGAAATTATCACTGAAAATAAAAAGAACGATAGTGAATTCCAAGTTGATGTCATTAGTAAAGAATTTAAAAAAGCTAACGTAAAAGTGAAAGACGAAGATATCTCTTCAGTTATTAGCCAATTCATCCAAGAAGAATCTACTGATACTTCAACTAAATCTTCAGATAAAGCAACTGATGCTTCAGATAAAACAACTGAATCTACAGAAGCTTCAACTGAAACATCTAAATAATAAATAAAAGGTGTGAGACCATTTATGTCTTACACCTTTTTATTTATCTACAACTAAACGTTAGGCAAATAGAAATTACGATTATCTAATCCAAAAATTCTCTCAGTTCTCTCACCAGGTTCGATTGATTTTAATGCTCCTAACATCATTTGAATAGACGCATCTAGATTATCTAATTGATGTAGAATTTCAGCCTCCATAATTTGTGGTCTTACAGGTGAACCATATTCTAATAAACCATGATGAGACAATACCATATGTTTCAACACAACCACATCTTCAGACATCTGATCTAATTTTAATTCCTCACAGGCTTTAGTAATCTCTTCGTCAACGATAACAATATGTCCCAGTAAATTACCTGCTAATGTATACTCTGTTCCAACTGATCCTGAAAGTTCGATAACTTTCCCTAAATCATGTAATAATATCCCCGCATAAAGTAATGATTGGTTAACTTGTGGATAGAAATGAATGATTCCTTTAGCCAACCTTAACATTGATAAGGTATGGAAGGCTAAACCTCCTGCAAACGCATGATGATTACGTTTAGCTGCTGGAAATTCATAAAATTCCTCATGATACTTAGCATATAAATGACGTACAATACGATTCCATGTAGCGTTTTGAATATCAAAGATAACTTGTTGAATCTCTTCTTCCATCTCTTCACGTGTCATCGGTGCTGCTTCCATATACAGACTTGGATCATGAGGTTCTAACTCAGTAGCAAGTCGCATGTTAAGAATTTTAATCTGCGGTGCATTTTGATAGGCTTCACGTTTACCGCCTAATAACACAACAGTTCCTGCCACAAATTTTTCAATTTCTTCATCACTGGCTCCCCAAAACTTACCATCTATAGAACCTGATTTATCCTGAAACGTTAAAGCAATAAATTTTTTCCCGTTTTTTGCGACGCGTACGTCAGCATTTTTTAATAAGACAAACATTTCAAATGTTTCGTCTAGCACTAATTCCTTTAATTTTTTCATGGTTCCTCCTAAAGATTAATCACGCTCACTTGTTGCTGTTCTGCAAATTCTTTTAGACTTTGATCTGAACTAAAGCAAATAACTTGTACGTGAGCACTTAATTTATGTAATGCGTTAAATAACGCATTTTTTCGATCACTATCATAATGTAACCAACTATCGTCAATTAGTAAAGGAGATAATTGTTCCTCACTATGTAGCGTTAAAAATGCCAATCTCATGGCCATGTATAATTGGTCTTTAGTTCCGGTTGATAGTTCATTTAAGGTGAACGATTTTCCCGTGACGTGTTGCGCCATTAATTGACCTTCTACAAATGTACAGGCTTTATAATTTCCTAATGTTAGCTCATTGAAATACTCTGAACAAATAGCTAATAATTGTGGTAACTGTTCTTGTCCCATGACATCTTGAATATCTTGAGAAAGTGTCGTCACAAGTTTATTAACTACCCACTCTTCTTGCGTTTGATTAATTTCACCTCGTAAATTAGCCTCTAATTGATACAACTCAGATAGACTACCATCTTCTTCCATTCGTTGAATATCATAATGAAGCGCATCATATTGCTCTTGTATTTCCTTCAATTGTTGTTGTAATTCCATAATTTTTTCAACTTGTGTGGTATGTGTTTGCTTTAGCTTCTCTAGCTCATAATGAGCATTTGGATTAAAGTTAGCACTCACGATACGTGTTTGATGCTCTAATTGTTGCTTTAATTGCTGTTGTTCTTCTTGTTTTCTAATAAATGCGGGTAGTTCTTCAAATGATTCCATGCTATAGCGAGTCAAGCGAGTCATGAATTGATTCACTAATTTATTTTTTTGCTGACGTGCATTTTTTAATGAATCAAAAACTTGATAGGTATCTGAATGTTCCAATAAATATTGCTGTTGCTTTTGTTGCATCTCATGAATATAATTTGTCACTTCTGATAATTTAGGCAACATTTCCTCAACTGTCATACTAAATCGGTCTACTAACCAATCATTAATAGCCAAATAGTCAGTTAAATATTTTTCATTAATGGCCATTGCCTCAATCATTTCTTGAGTGGATACTTGCATATCAAACAAGCGTTCACGTAAGGTCATCTCGTCTAGCCATTGCTCTGCCTGTTTGTTTTCATTAAATTGATAAATACCAGCAAACGTCTGCTTGGCACTGTTAATTTTTTCTTCCTCTTGCTTCAAGGTATGAATCACGTTACGATTTTCTTCCAGTTCTCTGTCTACTAAAGCAATCGCTTGGCTTTGTTCCTCAGTCGTATCATCTTTTTGAAACACTTGATACAAGAAATAGCCCAGTAATCCTAAGGCTAATAGGCAGAAAAAGGAACCAAACCATATCATTTTTAAGAGCAGAACAAATCCAAGCCCTAAAATACTAAAGCCAAACGCACCATATAGATAGCGATAATCTATTTTTTTGGGTAGTGAGACTTCAAAATCAGCCGTTACCAACGACTCTTTTTGTTGTAGAAGCGACACTTCTTTAGTCTGTTGCTCTTCATAATGTTTTTTCAAACTTTTCTCACGCATAGCGAGTGATTGAATTTCTTTTAGCCCATTATTTTCTGGATAAAACGATTCTTCAATTTGAGTTATTTTTAAATGCGTTTGTAAACTAGTAATTTCTGCTTGTTTATCCGCTTGAGAGGCTTTCATAACGTCAATCTCTTGGGCCATCTTTTCTAAATAAGGACGATCTTGTTGAAATTGTTTGAAACGATCTTCGTTATTTAAATAATATGCAAGTGCTTCACTTTCTGTTTTAGCAGAATGTCGTAATTGTTCTTCTGTTAAGCGACGCTCTTGCTCATCTAAAATTTGGTACTTCTGATACGCTTTACGATAGTCACTTAATGTTTCTTCATCTAATACAATATCCTGCTTGTCTTCTTCTGTTTTTAAATGGTTATAACGTTGCCAATCATCAAAATGTTCAATTCTTCTAGCAAGTTTCTCATTCAATTGGGTCTCTTCTTGTAAAAAGATTTGTAAATCTTCCATTTCATCTACTAAATTATCACGATCAAATAGCTTCTTCTGATAGACTTTTTCTTCATTTTCTTTTTGCGTTAACTGTCGTTTTAATTCCTCATATTCTTCTAATTGTTGATTGATTTTCGGATTTTTCCCACGAGGACGATATAATTGATCCGCAGCTTTTATATTGGCTTCTTGAAATTCCACTAGTTTTTTGCTTCCTGTCAAGCCGATATTTAATAATTGTTTTTGTAAATTCTCTTCAGACAAGTTACTTAATGTTTGTAATTGTGTTTGATCTAAGCGAAATACTTCATCAAATAACTCTTCATTTAGTGGCAGTAGCATCTCTTGCAAAAATTTTTCATCCGCTTGTGAACCATTTTCTAAGATGACCACTGCTTTGCCTTTATTTTCGGTTTTAATGCGTCTAATTTTTATTTCTCCATATACTGGATGTTCCAACGTTAGTTCACCACCATATAACGCCTGTTCTTTAGGCTCATATGACTGACTGCTCACATTTTTCCTTGGAAAGCCAAATAAGATGGTCTTAATAAATTGGTACATCGTTGATTTTCCAGCTTCATTTTGACCAAAAACCAATGTCATCTCATCAGATAACGTGACGTGTTGATTAATTAATTTACCAAATCCTACAATATTTAATTGCCTAATTTTCATGATGATTCACCTTCCCTTAAAGAGAATGACTCACTAAACTGTTCTTTAGCTTGTTCAATAAGTTGTTGCTGCTTACTTTCATCAATTGCTACTAGTTGTGCTGACATAGCATTTTTATATAAGTCCCCTATTAATTCCTGGAATTTTTCTGGTTCCTGATAGGTTTCTAAAAGAGCATCTACTTTTTCCTCCTTGAGTGGCAATGAAAAGCGTTCAGGCTGATAAATAGGTACTGTTTTTAATGCATATAGCCATGTGTTTCCATTAGACGCTTCAAATAATTCTTTCTGTAGTATGTAGAGTAACTCTTTTTTTTGTGATGGATCTTCAAGTAGTGCAGAAAATTTTTCAGACATATTATCTAACTTTAACGATACAAATTCATACCCCTCTGCTTGTTGATTAAACAAAAGACGGCAACGATTAATCAAGCTTTGCATATTTTCTAATGAAGAGGTATCTACTAGTTGCTCTAACCATTTAACTTCTGAAACTTGATGCCATTCATATGACAACCCTGTTGAACTCGATTCCACTAATACATACTTGCCACTGTCTTTATCCTTTTGTGTATGTGGAATTAAACTACCTGGATAAATCATTAATGGCTGTTCTTGAATAACTTGTGGCTGATGAATATGCCCTAGTGCCCAATAATCATAACCTTTTTCGTTTGCAAGGGTTGGTGAGAATGAGGCATAAGGATTATCACCGATTTGCCCATGAAAAAAACCAATATGATAATCTACGTCTTGTTTTCTGTGTGGATAAGCTTTTGTCATATTATTTTCAATCCAACGATGCTCATAAGAAAATCCCGAAATAGCTACTTGTTGACCATCTTTGGTTGCAATCGTAATCGTTTGAACTTCTTCGGCATCAAATAAATAAACATTACGTGGGAATTCAAACCAGTAGCGATGTGCTTGATAATAATCGTGATTTCCAAAAGACAAGACAACGTGAATACCATGTGCTTCTAAACGCCTTAATTGTTGAATAAAGAAATTTTGGGTTTGAATAGTAATTTTAGGTTGGTGGAATGTATCTCCCACAATCAATAAAAAATCGACTTCTTGAGCAATAGCCTCATCTATTAATTTAACCATTGCTAGTTTGTTTTGTTTTAGTAAGTTAGTAGCAACGTCATGCGGGATTTTTCCTAATCCTTCAAAAGATTGGTCTAAATGCATATCTGCAACGTGCATAAATTTCATTGTCATCACTCCCCAAAAACTATATAGTAGTGCTCGTTAACTTTTGGTAAAAAAAAAGCTGTCTCAATATCAAAAATACAGAGACAGCCTATTTATTATTTATCTTCGTACAATTCTTTAACTGGCGTCATGATTATTCTGTTTAAATCATTAATGATGACACTAAATGCTTGTTCTTTTTGCATTAAATTCGCAATTTTTTCAGATGATTGAACTTTTTCCGTTAAGGCTTGAGCATTTTGTGCATCCTCATCAGTAAATTCTTCACCTGTCATTTGTTTTTGTTGGAATGAAACTTGTAATTCTTGGAATTCAATGAATAATTTATATTCTGCTTCGTCTTCCTTCAATGCATCAAACGCACTTTTTAATTCGATGAATTGTGGTGTTTCACGAATATCTCTTTCGATTTGATTTGCACTATCATAAATATTAACTGCCATAAAATAGTCTCTCCCTTATCCTTTTTTGATACTCTTATTGTACCATTAGTCACTTAAATTTCCCATCTAAAGTCTCTTGAATCTAACGATTTATTAGACCGTTAAACGCATCTGACATTTGATCTTTCCAGTAATGTAAACCATCTTTAATTTTTTCTTTAATACTTGGTAAATTTTCTTCAACAGAATCTTTTACTTTATCACTAACACTGTCCTTAATTTTATCTTTCCATGACTCTAATGTATTACCAAATCCCGATGAACCATCATCATTAACATCGCTCACATCAAAGCTCGTTTGAGGAGAGTTAACTAAGATTCGTTCGGCTTGGTCTTTAAATAAAGCAGATAGATTTTGTCCACTTGAACCTGTTAAATAATGTGTTTCACTACTTTGATCAAAACCAATCCAAGTCGCTAACACAACGTCTGGAGTATAACCAATAATCCATTGATCCTTGGCGTTACCATCTGAAGAAATATTTTCTGTTGTTCCTGTTTTCCCTGCCATTTGGAAGCCATAAGGTTTAGCAGAAGCTCCTGATCCTGTTGAGAACACTCCCATCATCATGCTTGTCATATCATCTGCAACTTTTTTAGATGTCACACTTTTAGCCTTAGGTGTTTCATTCTCATACACTATCTTACCTGAGGCATCTTCTATTTTACGAATAAAGCGTGCTGGTGTCTGTTGCCCATCATTAGCAAACACACTATATGCACTCGCCATACGCATGGGTGTCGTTCCTTTAGTTAAACCACCTAAGCCCATACCATAATAATGATCTTGCTCATCTAAATTAATACCAAACTTTTGTACTTTATTGAAACTTGTATCAATCCCAATTTTATTCATTAACCACACTGCCGAAACATTCAAACTTTGTTCTAATGCATAATGCATGCTGACATCTCCGTAATATTGCCCATCGTAGTTTGTCACATCATAAAAATCAATAGGATCATCTTTTAAAATAGAATCGGCATTATAACCTGCTTCTAATGCTGGTGTGTAAATTGCCAAAGGTTTCATCGTTGAACCAGGTGAAAGGCTAGCTTGTGTTGCACGATTAAGATCGCGATAACCTTTCTCTCCACGACCTCCCACTACAGCTTCTACACCACCTGTTGTTGGGTTTAAAGCAATAGACGCACCTTGTACTGTCTCACCATCTTCAGCATTAGGTGGGAAAAGATAATCATTGGCAAACGATGTATCCATTCCTTGTTGATAATTTTGGTTTAAATACGTATATACTTTGTAGCCTTTCTTTTGTAAATCTTCAGCTGAAATCTTGGTCTTAGCTTCTACTTCATTTAAAACCGCATCAAAATAGTAGGGATAACGATAACCGTTAGTTGTTTCATTATAATTATCCGCTAAATAAATTCCTGCGGATGTATATTGATCAGCCTCTTCTTGCGTTAGCTTCCCATTGTCTACCATGACACTTAATACAGTATTTCGTCGATTAATGGCATTATCGTAATGATCAATTGGGTTGTAGATTTCCGGTCCTTTTAACATGCCAACTAATATCGCAGCTTCATCTACGGTTAAATCTTTGGCTGTCTTGCCAAAATAACGATGCGAGGCATCTTCAATTCCTTTTACTCCATTGGCCATATAGACATTGTTCAAATACATCTCTAGTATCTCGTCTTTGTTGTAAGTCTTTTCAATTTCAATTGATAGGAATAACTCTTTTGCTTTACGAATTAATGTTTGATCTAAGTTTAAATACGCATTTTTTGCTAATTGTTGCGTAATCGTACTTCCCCCACCCGTAATACTTCCAGTGGTTAGTTTTCCCACAACAGCACGTGCAATTCCTTTTAAGTCGTAACCACGATGCGTATAAAAACGACGATCTTCCGTGGAAACCAGAGCATCAATGACATAAGGTGATATTTCATCAATAGTCACAAACGTACCTTTTTGTCCTAATGTTCCCGCTTCTTCATCCGATTGATCATAAACAATTGTTCGTTGTTGTAAACCAGCCTTCAACATCCCCACGTTTTGACTCTTGGCCAAGACAAATAGATAGATACTTGTGATTAGTACCGTCAGTAAGGCTAGTAAGACAAGAATTTTATTCACTTGATACTTCTTCCAAAATCGTTTGCGTTTTTGTTCAAAACTAACGAGTCCCGGTTGAATTTTGGACCAAATGGGTAGCCAATACTCCATAATAGTTGCCCAAAAATGCTTCAGCTTCTCTGCTATTTCCGTCATTTTTTCTTTCATTTATTTTGTCCCTCATTTACGTATTAATTTTTACTAGTTAATATGCTTCATTTTAGCATAGTTTGCTTAAAAACATCTAAATCTCTAGACGGATATTTGTAATTTATCTATTTTTTTACATTTGACTAGGGAACTCTCTTCAAACTATGTTACAATCTAATAAATAAACAGAAAGAGTGTGTTTTTATGCAATATTCGATTACGCTTCCCACTAATTTTGAAACCTGTGATATCCAGACACTTTTAGAAATTAAATGGCTAGTCCCAAGAAAAGTTCGACATTTTCTACGAACCAAAAAAAATATTCTGGTTAATGGACAAACGCTCTTATTCCATGAAATGGTTCATGCTGGTGATGTTATTACGTTGACTTTTGAAGAAAGCGATTATCCTAATTATAACGTCCTAAAAGGAAACGGTTATGACCTGGAGGTACTCTTTGAAGATGAGCACTTAATCATCGTCGATAAACCTATCAAAATGAAAACTCATCCTAATGAAGCTGCTGAAGATGACACCTTACTCAATCATGTCGCTAGTTACCTAACTCCTCAAGGCGTTCTTCCTTATGTTGTACACCGACTAGACATGGAAACAAGTGGCTTAATTATGTTTGCTAAAAATCCTTTTATTTTGCCTATCATTGGTCGCATGCTTGAAGAAAAGAATATCAAACGCTCATATCACGCATTAATTAAAGGACAATTAACTAAAGATTATCTAACAGTCAACAAAAAAATTGGTCGTGATCGCCATGACCGTCGTAAACGACGAATTGATGAACGCTCGGGTAAAACAGCTATCACTCACTTTGCAACTATAGACTCCAATCAACAATCTTCATTGTTAAGATGTGAACTTGAAACTGGTCGGACCCACCAGATTAGAGTTCACTTACAAAGTTTGGGCCATCCCATCATTGGAGATCCTTTATACAATCCGAAAAGTCGTGGTGAACGCTTAATGCTTCACGCCTTTGCCTTACATTTTACACACCCACTAACCGATCAAGAAATTCATTGTCAATCCAACACTTCTGGTTTTTCATTGAAGAGTTTTCACAATAAATAATAATAGGAATATAGTCATGTTTTTGTTATAATACGTTGGTATGACTTTATATTTCACGTAAATAAATAAGCCAATTAATATACGGAGGGATTCTAATGAACGAAAAAACTTTAGTAGCTCAAGCCCTAGAAAAAGTTCTAGGTGAACATCTTACGCTTGAAGAGATTACTAACTCAATTGAACGACCAAAAGTGTCGGAACATGGGGATCTAGCCTTTCCAGCTTTCCCTTTAGCAAAAATCATGCGCAAGGCACCTCAAATGATTGCCCAAGATATCGCTGATCAAATCGAAGCCAGTGACGCTTATCAAGTACAACCTATTGGACCTTATGTAAATTTCTTCTTAAATAAAGCAGAAATTAGCCAAGCGACTTTAACAGAAATTATTGAAAAACAAAGCCACTATGGTGATCAAACAATTGGGGAGAATAGAATGATTCCAATTGATTTATCTTCACCTAATATCGCCAAACCAATGTCAATGGGACATTTACGTTCAACCGTTATCGGTAACAGTATTGCCCTATTAGTTGAAAAATTAGGTTACCAACCATACAAAATCAACTACTTAGGTGACTGGGGAACACAATTTGGTAAATTAATTGTTGGTTACAAAAAATGGGGATCAGAACAAGCAGTTATCGAAAATCCTATCAAAGAATTACTACGCCTATACGTTGAATTCCATGAAAAAGCTGAAACAGATCCTTCATTAGAAGATGAAGGTCGTGCTTGGTTTAAAAAACTTGAAGATGGTGATGAAGAAGCCCTTCACTTATGGAAATGGTTCCGTGAAGAATCATTAAAAGAATTCCAACGTGTTTATGATTTATTAGAAGTTACATTTGATTCATATAACGGTGAATCATTTTATAACGACAAAATGAATAAACCAATCGAACTTTTAGAAGAAAAAAATCTATTAATTTCTGACCAAGGTGCTGATATCGTTGATTTGTCTAAATACGATTTAAATCCTGCCCTTATTCGTAAATCTGATGGTGCGACATTATACATCACACGTGACTTAGCTTCAGCTTTATACCGTAAAGAAGAATATAACTTTGATAAAGCTGTTTACGTTGTAGGAAACGAACAAAGTATCCACTTTAAACAATTAAAAGCCGTTCTGAAAGAATTAGGCTTCAATTGGGCTGATGATATTGTCCACGTACCTTTTGGTTTAATTACGAAAGATGGAAAAAAACTATCTACACGTAAAGGGAAAATTGTCTTACTTGAAGAAGTGCTAAGCGAAGCAATTAATCTATCATTAGGACAAATCGAAGATAAAAATCCTAGCCTAGAAAATAAAGAAGAAACCGCTCGCCAAGTTGGTGTTGGCGCTGTAATCTTCCACGATCTTAAAAACGATCGCTTAAATAACTTTGACTTTAACTTAGAAGAAGTGGTACGTTTTGAAGGTGAAACAGGTCCTTATGTACAATATACACACGCTCGCTCTGCTTCTATTTTACGTAAAACAAATTGGCAACCAGTTGAAGGCCAATCTTACGAATTAAATGATGCAGAAAGCTGGGAAGTTATTAAATTATTGAAAGATTTCCCTTCAGTAATCGAAAGAGCCGCTGCTAAATATGAGCCATCTGTTATTGCTAAGTATGTCATTGACTTAGCTCAAACATTCAACAAATATTACGCACACACTAAAATTGTGAGTGATGACGACCAACAAGATGCTCGTCTAGCTCTTGTTTACTCAGTAAAAACTGTTCTTAAAGAAGGTTTACGCCTATTAGGTGTTCACGCTCCTGAAGAAATGTAATAAACAAAGATCCCAACCTGCCAAGGCAAGTTGGGATTTTTGTTTATCTATTACATAAATACACTATCACGGTAAGTCCTAAAAATGCTATTAGAGCGATCACACCACAACTATTTAAGAAAATATTCAAACGTGATTTCTTACGAAACATTCATTCTAACATATCGTATAAAATCAACCCCAATAGAACCACCTAGCGGATTATTAATTAAATCTGTGATATCACCTCCGTCTCAAAAGCAAAAAAAGATGGCCTGATTTTTCATCAGCCATCCTTTTAGGTTAAGAGTACAAATTTTTTATTCGCTCGTGATTAATACTTATCAAAATTAATACGTTTATCTATTGCATACATGATAGGAGCTGAAATTGCCATAATAACGAGTTCACTAATAAATGTCCAACCGTATGTTACCCAGAATGGCGCTTCAACTGCCATATTTAGCATTAAAGCAATTAAACACATACTCAAACTAAATACTAATGTATTAGCTATTAATAATTTTTTCTTATCTTTAATGACTTTACTTAGTAAAGCAGTGATTAATAATGAACCTAACGTTTGGACACCACCAAAAGCCACATCTAAAATTCCAAACTCTGAAAACATCATATTATACAATAGAACGCCCGCAAAAACTCCCCATAGTAAACGTTTATTAAATACCACAATGTGATTTAAACTTTCTGAAATTCTAAACTGGATAGGACCAGATGCCATAGGGTTGACGATAATCGTTAGCGCTAAATAAATCGCTGCGATGACCCCATTCATAATTAAAGTCATTGTTTTCTTTGATGTCATATATTTTCCTCCTAGTTTTGTTAACGCGGGATGGTATGAATGAACCGCGGTTTTTTTGCTACCTTCCTACTTTATGCCTTTTATTAATCATTGTCAATCATGAAAACTAAAAACTTGCATTTATAAATAAAAGGGAGTAAAATTATAAACGTTGGAATTTCGTTATTAAGACCTAGTTACTTTTGCCTTTTGTGGATTACAGATAAAGAAGGAGAAGATACTATGATATTCAATAACAAACAATTACCTTACCGTATTGCACTTAATACTCAAACGCAACAATTTATCGCGTTCGATGCTAAAGATGAGTCAAAAGTCGCTTATGGTAATACAATTGAAAAAGCTATTGCAGCTTTAAAACAAATCATTTAAAAGGAGAACCTTTATAATGGATGCATCTTGTAGTTGTACAAGAAGATAGAAGTCGTTAGCACTTAACAATAGCTGATGACTTCTTTTTTATTGTTTTCCAACAATATTGATCATGAAAGGAATATTATGCAGTCATTACATTTACATATCATTGCCAACGAAAATGCTGGAAGTGGCAACGGTACTCAAATATTATTAGACGTAAAAAAACATTTAATTACACACCAAATCCCCTTTACTATTCACCTTTCAGAATATGCGGGGCATGCTATAACACTAACTGAAACATTAGCTAAAACAACATTACGAACTTGGCAAGAAAATGATGGCACTAACCATGAATCCTATCCACTTTTGGTAGCACTAGGTGGAGATGGAACGGTATTTGAAATTCAAAATGGCTTAGCTAACTATCCTACTATTCCTTTTGCCTATATTCCAAGCGGATCAGGTAATGATTTTGCTAGAAGTGCGAATATTTCTCGGGAACCCATAGAGGCATTAAAGCAACTGTTAAATGCGACGTCTCCGTCATCTTTTTATTCATTAAAGTACGACGAACAAACAACCAAGGAATCCTTTATTATTTCTAACAACCTAGGCATTGGGTTAGATGCATCTGTTGTTGCCAAAACCAATGAATCCAAAAATAAAACGACTTTGAATAAACTAAAACTAGGTTCGCTTGCTTATCTCTTTTCAATGATTGGCCTTTTATTTAAACAAAAAGGTTTTAAGTTAACTGTAAATGATGGTCAGACAACAAAGCAATTCAACAATGCCTATCTTGTCACTAACAGTAAGCATCCTTATTTTGGTGGTGGTGTAAAAATTTTACCTAATGCTAGTATTGAGGAGCCTGAACTTGAATTAATTGTCGTTGAAAAAATTAGTTACCTAAAAATTGCTCGCTTGTTAGCTAAACTAGCTAAAGGAACACATACGTCTAGTCCGTATGTGACAATCTTCCGATCTAAAACAATGCATTTAATGACTAAATCACGTCAATATGGCCAAATGAATGGTGAAGTCATTGAACCTAGAGCTTTCAATGCGATCCTTTCTACTGTAGAACATCTCATTTGGAAATAACAAAAAACTCGTAAGCTTTTTTAAGGCTTACGAGTTTTTTGTTTCATTAAGGTAAAAAATCAGTTTATTTTTCAGCAATCCATGTTTTAACAGCTGCTAACGCATCAGACATACCTGCAGGATTTTTACCACCTGCTTGTGCTAAGTCTGGACGTCCGCCACCGCCACCACCTACTAGTGGCGCAATTGCTTTGATTAAGTCTCCCGCACGTAAACCTTTTTCGTTCATTGCAGGTGTCATTGCTACTAATAAATTCGCTTTATCATCTTGTGTAATCCCTAATACTAAAACATCAGAAACTTCTTTTTGTTTCCATTGGTCAGACAATTGACGTAATTGGTTCATGTCTTTCACGCTAGCGTGTTGAGCAATTATCTTAATACCATTAACTTCTTCAATATTATTGAAAATATTGCCGGCTTCTTGGTTGGCTAATTTAGCAGCCAATTGTTCGTTTTCACGTTGTAATTCTTTTAGTTGTGCTTGTAATTGTTCAACTCGGCTTGTTGCTTCTTTTAATTGTGGTGCTTTTACTAATTGAGCAATAGCTTTTAAGTCATTTTCTTCATTATGGAAAACTTCATACGCTTCTTCACTGGTTACCGCTTCGATACGACGAACACCAGCACCGATTCCTGATTCAGATAAAATCTTGAAGATTCCGATTTCACTTGTGTTACGAACATGCGTACCACCACATAATTCTAGTGAGTAATCACCGACTTTAACAACACGTACGTCTGAGCCATATTTCTCACCAAATAAAGCCATAGCGCCCATACCTTTTGCTGTGTCGATATCTGTTTCAATTGTTTCAACGGCTAAACTTTCCCAAATTTTTGCGTTAACAATTTGTTCCATTTTTTCTAACTCTTCAGGTGTTACTTGACCAAAGTGTGTGAAGTCAAAACGTAAGTGACCAGGTGTTACTAATGAACCTGCTTGGTTAGCATGTGTGCCTAAAACATCTTTTAGTGCTTGGTGTAATAAGTGAGTCGCCGTATGATTTTTTACGACTTTGTTACGGCGAACTTCATCAACGACTAAACGGTATGATGTACCAGTTGTCATTGGTTTTGTGACAATTAATTTGTGTAATGGTTGACCGTTTGGCGCTTTTTTCACGTCAACTACTTCAGCAACAACTTCGTTTTGGTCGTTGTAAATAACACCCATATCAAACGTTTGTCCACCCATTTCAGCGTAGAAAGTTGTTTTAGCAAACATAGCTTCAGCAGTTGTTTCTTCAGTTGGCTCTAGGCTATTAACTTTTTCTTCGTTAGCAATTAATACGACTAATTCACTTGTCACTTCTAATTGATTATAACCAACAAATTCGCTAGACACATTGATATCTGTTAATAATCCTGATTGAATGTTCATTGATTCAACTGAAGCACGAGCCGCACGCGCACGTTCACGTTGGGCAGTCATTTCTTCTTCAAAACCTGCATGATCAACATCGAAACCAGCTTCTTCAGCAATTTCTTCTGTTAATTCAACTGGGAAGCCGTATGTATCATACAATTTGAAGATATCTTTCCCGTTAATTTGTGTGTCGTTATTTTTTTTAGCATCCGCTAAAATACCATTTAAAATTGTTAAGCCTTCATTGATTGTTTCATGGAAACGTTCTTCTTCAGTTTTAATTACTTTTTGGATGAAGTCTTTTTGTGCTAACACTTCTGGGTAGAAATCTTTCATAATATCGCCAACGACTAACACTAATTCATACATGAATGGTTTGTCGATACCTAATTTTTTACCATGACGAACGGCACGACGTAATAAGCGACGTAAAACATAACCACGTCCTTCGTTTGACGGTAATGCACCATCGCCAATTGCGAAGCTTACCGCACGCACGTGGTCAGCGATTACTTTAAATGAAATATCTGTTTCAACGCTTTGACCATAAGTGAATTGACCACTCATAACTTCTGTGGCTTTAATGATTGGCATGAATAAATCTGTTTCAAAGTTTGTTTTTGTATTTTGAATAACAGAAGTTAAACGCTCTAGCCCCATACCTGTATCAATATTCTTATGAGGAAGTGGCTCATACGTGCCTTCTTCTGTATGGTTAAATTCAGAAAATACTAGGTTCCAAATTTCTAAGTAACGTTCATTTTCTCCGCCTGGGAAGTTTTCTGGATCATCTTCAGCCACATCATTGAATTCTTGCCCACGGTCATAGAAAATTTCAGTATTAGGACCAGATGGACCCACACCAATTTCCCAGAAGTTACCTTCTAAATCAATGATACGTTCTTGTGGCAAGCCAATTTCTTCATGCCAAATACGACGTGCTTCGGCGTCACTTGGATGAACAGTAACGGATAATTTTTCTGGATCAAAACCAATCCATTTTTCATCAGTTAAAAATTCCCACGCCCAGTGAATCGCTTCTGGTTTGAAGTAATCACCAATTGAGAAATTACCTAACATTTCAAACATTGTATGATGACGAGCTGTTTTCCCAACATTTTCAATATCATTCGTACGAATACTTTTTTGAGCATTAGTCATTCTTGGATTTTCAGGTGCAATCGTGCCATCAAAATATTTTTTTAATGTCGCAACACCTGAGTTAATCCATAAAAGCGTTGGATCTTCAAATGGTACTAATGACGCACTTGGTTCCACACTATGCCCTTTTTCTTTGAAAAAATCTAAAAACATTTGACGAATTTGAGTACTAGTTAATTGTTTCATCTGTCTTCTCCTTTAAAATAAAATAAAAAAACACCCTGCAAAACAAGGACGACACAATCGCGGTACCACCTTGTTTGCAATGATGTTTTGAACAGTCATTACCTCTTAAGTTTCCGTAACGTGGAAAATGCGTGAATAGTTTCCTATTCAATCACACAAGGGAGCCTTATAATGATTAGTGGGTTTTTCTCACAGCCTAGGAAAAACTTTCTGGACCTAACTAAGTTCATCTAATATATCCTTGCTTTACAAGTATAATGAATCTATTAAAAAAAGTCAATTTACTTCTTACATGTATTTAGCCAAAAACGCCGCTACTTTTTTGTTATAACCTTCTGGATCAACTTCAATACTTTTAGCATGCTCTGCCCCTTCGACTAACCATTTTTCTTTTGGTCCATTCGTCGCTTCATACACACTATCAATCATACGTGTTGGGACAAAGGTATCAGTGGTTCCATGAATAAATAGCATCGGGCGTTTATTTTTAGACAGCTGTTTTAGAGCATCTGCTTCATAAAAATTATATCCTGCTTTAAAATCTGTGTATGCTGAAGCAAGTGGAATCATTGGGAATGATGGTAAATTAAACATATCTTTTAATTGAAACGCTAATTCATTGCTTACTTTATCATACCCGCAATCTTCAATAATTACCTTCACTTGTTCTGGTAATGCTTCTCCTGAAGCCATCATAACAGTTGCTGCGCCCATACTCAAACCAAATAAAGCAATGTCAATTTTACCATTGTATTTATCCACTAAGTTATTTGACCAATCGACAATATCTAAACGCTCATCCCAACCAAATCCGACATAGTCACCTTGACTTTGGCCATGTCCGCGTGCATCTGGCATAAAGACATCATAACCTTGGTTAAAGAATAAACGAGCATAATCTTCCATTCCTTTAGAACTATTTCCATATCCATGTACGACTATTGCCAACTTTTCACTAGGTTGCTTGTGCTTTAAATGAACCCCAAATAATTCTAAACCATCTCTTGAGGTCATCTCATAATACAAAGGGGATTCCTCGATAAAATCCCAATTAGCATAAACATTATCTGGTTCTCCTTCATGCGTTTCAGCTAAAAATTCTTTTTCTCCTGGAACTATCGCATAATTATATAAATAATTGACTCCCCAAAATAATCCTATCACCACAACACATAGTACAACAATCAACGCAATTACTAATTTTTTCATTTTTTCACCTTTTTAATTTAATAAGGAGGCTGGAACTTTCGCTCCATCCTCCTAGTTATTTTTAATTTATTCAGCGCCAACTTCAAGTTTTACAACGTCAGCGATTTTATTGACATAGTATTCAACTTTTTCAATTGAAGGTGCTTCTGCCATCACGCGTAATAATGGTTCTGTTCCTGATGGTCTTACTAAGACACGTCCATTACCATCCATTTCAGCTTCTACTTCATCAATTACTTTATTGATGAAGACATTACTTAAAGCTTCTTCTTTATTTGTTACACGGATGTTGACTAATTTTTGTGGATAGATTGTAAATTCTGAAGCTAATTCAGATAACTTCTTCCCAGTTTCTTTCATAACATGTAACAATTGTATACCTGAAAGCAAGCCATCACCTGTTGTATTGTAATCTAGGAATACAATATGACCAGATTGTTCGCCACCGAAATTATAATTGTTTTTACGCATTTCTTCTACTACATAACGATCACCTACTTGTGTCGTTAAAGCCGTCATACCAGCTTCTTCAACCGCTAAATGGAAACCTAAGTTACTCATCACAGTTGAAACAATCGTATCATCTTTTAATAAGCCTTTTTCTTTCATGAACTTACCACAGATATACATGATTTGATCCCCATCAACGATATTTCCTAATTCATCTACCGCAATCACTCGGTCACCGTCACCATCAAAAGCTAGACCAACGTCTGCTCCTTTTTCAACGACGAATGCTGCTAATTTTTCAGGATGAGTTGAACCAACACCATCATTAATATTTAAACCATTAGGACTTGTTCCCATTGTGTAAAATTCTGTTTCCAAATCAGCAAATACACGGTTTACTAATGGTGATGTTGCACCATTTGCGCCATCAAGACAAACCGTTAACCCTTCTAAATCACCGTCAATTGATTTTGTTAAGAATTGTGCGTACTTAATTAATCCTTCTGGGAAGTCTTCTAATGTTCCTAATCCTTCTGCTGCTGGACGAGGTAGCGTATCAACTTCTTGGTCAAGTAACGCTTCGATTTCTAATTCTTCTTCATCGGCTAATTTAAACCCATCTGGTCCAAAAAATTTAATTCCATTATCTTGTGCTGGATTATGTGAAGCTGAAATCATTACGCCTGCGTCAGCATTTTGTAAACGTGTTAAGTAAGCGACTGCTGGTGTAGATACAACACCTAGTTGATAGACTTCAATACCTACAGACATTAAACCAGCCATTAACGCTTGTTCTAACATTTCTCCAGAAATACGTGTGTCTCTTGCAACTAAAACTTTTGGTCTTGTTGTTTCATCTGTGTGATGTTGAACTAATACATAACCACCACATCGACCTAATTTAAATGCTAATTCAGGTGTTAGCTCTTTATTAGCAACGCCTCTAACACCATCTGTTCCAAAATATTTCCCCATTATTTGACACCCTACCTTATATTTAATAAACTAATTTATTTTTTACTTTTTATCTACCAATTTAGGCGTAATTGTCACACTTACCGTTTCAGGATTCATCGTGACATTATTGATTGTTTCAATTTTATAATCACCCGTTTTCGTTTCCTTAATCGTTGAAGTATCCACAAATACCTCTACTTGATTAATAGAATCGATGACATCACGTGAACCAATAATTTCAACATTCTGAACTGGTGTTGTGAATGAATAACTCTTAACCCCATCTGGAATCTTTCCTGATTGTTTAATCGTCACAGGAACCGATTTAGACGGTGCTGTCACATCTATGTTCACTTTTATTTTTGAAGGATCAATAATTGTGGTCAAAATATTGCCTTCATTATCAATTGCATAAACATCATACTCTTTTTCAAAGTCTGAGACAATTTCTTTGTCTTGATCGACCGATACTATGACATCGGCTATTTTATTCATGGTTTTCTTACCAGTGGTTACGGCTACTGACTCAGGCGTTAACCCAATATCTTCTAAAGTATAACCATTTTTTAGTAAATTGTCATTCAATTTAGGATGCACATTAAAAGTTTGTGTGATTCTCTCCTCTAAATCAAATGTTATTTGTGGTGATTCTAATGTTACTTCGACCCCTGCTGGTAAATTTAAAGCCTTGATATCGACCTTGTGTTTTCCTGCTTTATAACCTGTTAAATCAGCTTGTAACATAAAATTTCTTGTTTCACTATTCATTTCTGTGTCTAATAAAATGCGATTAGAACTTTTTAATACAACAGACATGGATTCTTTGTAAGCCGAAATAAAGAACGCATCTGCATCGTATTTAACCGAAACAGGTACCTCTTCTGCAACAACTGAAAAAGTTGGTTGTGTATTAGAATTGCTACTTGAATTAAAAAAATTATTATCTGAATTTGCATTAAAAAATAATAAGAGCGCTATACCAAACGACACCAAAATGACAAACCATTTACTGGAGGTAAAATCTTTCATCTTACTTTCCCTCCTTTTTGAAGAGATCAGCGATAATTTTAATAAAATTATCCGATGTTGCGTCTTCTGTTACCACAAGTTCTTCTTTTAATATGTCCAAGTATTCTTCCTCTGATAAATGAGCATGTAAACGACCATTCCTTGTAATGCTCACGTCCCCTGTTTCTTCTGAGACGACAATTGTCACTGCATCGGATACTTCACTAACACCAATTGCTGCGCGATGTCTCGTTCCAAATTCTTTAGGAATAGCATCATTTTCAGATAGTGGTAAATAGGCACACGCTACGGCAATTTTGTTGTCTTTAATGATAACCGCTCCATCATGAAGTGGTGTATTTGGAATGAAAATATTAATTAACAATTCCCCTGAAATTTCTGAATTTAGCGGGATACCTGTTTCAATATAATCATCTAAACCCGTTTGTTTCTGAATGGTCATTAATGCACCAATTTTACGTTTAGACATGTACTTAATTGCTTGATTAAATTGATTAATCATTTCCTGAGTGTCCATCTCATTTCCGTACTTTTTTCTAGAAAATAAGGCGCCTCGCCCTAAATGTTCTAACCCTCGTCTTACTTCAGGTTGGAAAATAATGATGGTCGCAATGACCCCATAGGTAATAACTTGATTCATCACCCATTCCACCGTATTTAATCCCAAGATTCCACTTAGTACACGTATTACGATAATAACTACAATCCCTTTAATAACTTGAATTGCTTTGGTTCCTCTGATTATTTGAAGTAATTTATAAATAAAGTACCAAACTACCGCAATATCAATTGCACTAACAATAAAATTTTTAGAAAAAAGGTACTGTGAGAGAATATCTTTCATATTTTCAAACGTTGATAACAATAAAAAATCAACCATCTATATTCTCCTTTCTTTTTCTGTAAATAGTATAACATAAATAAGCCTTTCAAGAGTCTTATTGAACGTTTTTTCACAAAAATTTCTATCATTTTGCTTTGTTAGCCATCAAAACAGGAGCTTGTGACAAAGTAAAATTTAAGAAGCTGCTTTTGCTACACCGTTCATGCGAAATAAAAGAGCTGTGACAACAGTTTTGTCACAGCTCTTTCTTAAAAAATACCTAGTATGTTTATTCTTTTTCCAACTTTTGACGAATTTTTTCTTCCTGACCAGCAATTCGTGCATAGCGATAAAAACGCTTTTTAGCATCTTCAATTGTTTTGTCATATAACTCATCTGCTACTTCAGGATTTACCTTACTTAGAGATGAAAAACGAGTCTCACTTAATAAAAAAGATTTCATTTGCTCAAAGTTAGGTTTTTTGAAGTCTAAAGTCATAGGGTTCTTGCCTTTTTCTTCTAGTGTGGGGTTGTAACGATACAATGACCAATAACCTGAGTTAACCGCATCTTTCGTTTGTTGTAACGTGATACCGCCACTAATTCCATGTGCTATACATGGTGTATAAGCTATAATTAATGAAGGTCCAGGGAATTTTTCTGCCTCTTCAATCGCTTTAATGGTTTGCATTTGATTAGCACCTGATGCGATTTGCGCCACATACACATTGCCGTAACTCATGGCAATAACACCCAAATCTTTCTTTACCCCACGTTTTCCATCTGCAGCAAATTTTGCAATAGCAGCTGTTGGGGTCGCTTTAGATTTTTGACCACCTGTATTAGAATAAACTTCATTATCCATCACCAAAATATTGACATCTTCACCACTTGATAAAATATGATCAATCCCACCAAAACCAATATCATACGCCCAACCATCGCCACCAATCATCCATTGACTAGGTTTCACTAATAAATCCCATTTTTGTGCGATTCGTTCTAAAACAGGATAGGTTTCTTTTTCCGCCTCGACCATTGCTTTTACTTTTTGTGCACGTTGTTGGGTTCCTTGGCTATCATTAAAATGACTTAGCCAATCCGATAGCATCTGGGCAATCTCTTCTGATAACTGTTCTTCTTTTAATATCGTCTCAACTATCATCGCTAGCTCTTCTCTTCTAGAATTATTAGCTAAATACATCCCATAACCAAATTCGGCATTATCTTCAAATAAAGAATTTGACCATGCAGGTCCTTGTCCTAGGTGATTGGTTGTATAGGGGGTTGTCGACGCAGATGCCCCAAATATTGAAGAACACCCCGTAGCATTCGCCATCATTAAACGATCACCGTACAATTGCGTTAATAATTTAATATACGGTGTCTCTCCACAACCTGAACAAGCACCTGAAAATTCGATTAACGGTTGCTCAAACTGAGAGCCACGAATATTATTGGTTTTAAATGGATTGGCTTTTGTTTTCAACGTCATCGCAAAAGCCCAGTTAACTGCTTGTTCTTTCATCTCATCGTAAGGCTTCATTTCTAGTGCTTTTCCTTTAGCTGGACAAGCTTCCACACATAAACCACAACCTGTACAGTCTTCTAAAGATACTTGAATACGATACATTAAACCATCGGCTCCACGCATTTCTCTTGTTAGGAATCCATCAGGCGCTTCAGATTGTTCTTCCTCATCGACTAAGAATGGACGAATAGCCGCATGAGGACAGACAAAGGCACATTCATTACACATCGTACACTTATCCACATCCCATTCTGGCACCTCCAAAGCAATGCCGCGTTTCTCATACGCAGCCATACCACTTGGAATACGTCCATCAGTCATTTGTTGTTCCTTTAAATCGCCTACTGATAAAGAATCTCCCTCATGTCGAGCAATGGGATCTACAATTTTAAAAACAAATTCTGGACGTTTCACGGTTGCATCAGTTAAGCGACCTTTCGTTTCCAACCATGAATCATCTAGTTGAATTTCTCTCATACTATCCACGGTTAATCTCATCGCCTCAACATTTTTTTCGACTATATCGTTAGATTTTTTAGCAAATCGTCGTTTCAGTTCATCCATCATATGTTCTTCTGCCACTTTAGGTTCAATAATTCCTGCCAATTCGAAGAAAGCACGTTGCATAATAGTATTAATTCTTCCAGGTAATCCCACTTTAAGCGCGATTTGAGCCGCATCGACTACGTAAAACCGAATATTTTTTTCTATCATTTTTTTACGCATCTTATAAGGTAATAAGGTCTTTAACGTCTCATCTGACCAACTAGCATTCAAAAGAAAGACACCGTTTTCTCTTAAAGAATCAATCATGTCGTATTTTTTCACATAGGATGTATGATGACAGCCGACAAAATTGGCTTCATCGACTAAATATGTTGCTTCGATAGGATGTGGGCCAAATCGAAGATGTGATACGGTTAATCCCCCTGATTTTTTTGAATCGTAATCAAAATATCCTTGAACATAATGGTCTGTTTGATCACCAATTATCTTGATGGTTGAATAATTTGCCCCTACAGTGCCATCTGAACCAAATCCCCAAAATTTCGCTTGATACGTTTCATCTGAAATTAGATTTATTTCTTCTTCCACAGGTAAGGATAAATAGGTTACATCATCGACAATCCCAATCGTAAAACGTTGTTTCAATTCATCTTTTGGTCTTAATAAATGTCTAAAAACAGCTAAAATATGACTGGGTGTTGTATTTTTTGAGCCTAATCCATAACGTCCTCCTGTAATAATTGGTGCTGCATCACTGCCATACAAAGCACTTTGAACATCTAATAATAACGGTTCACCGTTAGCTCCAGGCTCTTTTGTTCGGTCCAATACGGCGATTTTTTTCACCGTTTTTGGTAACTTATTTAAGAAAACTTCTGTTGGAAACGGACGATATAAATGAATATTCAAATGTCCCACTTTTTGTCCCTGTGCATTTAAATAATCGACAGTGTTTCTAACAGTTGAAGCAACACTTCCCATCGAAACAATCACTTCTGTCGCATCTTTTGCACCGTAATAAGTTACCAAATCATAATCTGTTCCACGTAGATCATTAATTTTTTGCATATAATGTTGGACAATGCCTGGTACAGCATCGTAATACGTATTAATTGTTTCACGTTGTTGGAAATGAATATCTGGATTTTGGTTGGTCCCACTGACATGCGGTTGGTTAGGATTCAAACTACGTTGACGAAATTCAGCTAATTTTTCTTCATTAACAAGCGGGCGTAATTCTTCATAATCGAGTACTTCTATTTTTTGTAGTTCATGACTCGTTCTAAACCCATCAAAAAAATTAATAAAAGGTAAGCTTGCTTCAATAGTTGCAAGATGAGCCACTGCAGATAAGTCCATCACTTCTTGGACGCTACTTTCTGCTAACATAACAAAACCTGTTTGACGTGCCGCCATGACATCGCCATGATCACCAAAAATACTTAAAGCATTAGTTGCTACCGCACGAGATGCTACATGAAAAACAGTGGGCAATAACTCGCCTGCAATTTTATACATATTAGGAATCATCAACAGTAAACCTTGAGAAGCTGTATAAGTCGTTGTTAATGCACCTGTTTTCAACGCACCATGAACCACACCCGCTGCTCCTGCTTCTGATTGCATTTCAATTACTTGTACTGGACGGTTAAATAAATTTTTCTTTCCCTCGACAGACCATTCATCGGTTACTTCTGCCATCGTTGAACTGGGGGTAATGGGATAGATAGCCGCTAACTCTGTGAATGCATACGCAATATGTGCTGCTGCTGTATTCCCGTCCATTGTCTTTAATTCACGCATTTACTTGTTCTCCTTTTTTCATCTTTGTGAAAAAACTACCTAAGTTATTATATCCTTTTTACCTCACTTTTAAAAGACCTTATTTACTATAAGCAAACTAGCTGACTTTTTTTAATAAAAACTAATCATTTTATTTAACTATCTAATTGTAAGTCAAAAGGCAATAAAAAATCGAACGTTTATGATACAATTATTTTTGTAAATAGACCCTTTAAATATATAGGAGGAAACAATGATGAAAATTGGTATTATTGCAGCGAACGGTAAAGTTGGTCAATTGATTACTGAAGAAGCCGTCAATAAAGGATATGAGGTAACAGCAATTGTTAGAAACGATAACAAAACTACTGCACCACGGTCACTACAAAAAGATTTATTTGATTTAACTCGTGATGATATCTCTTCATTTGATGTTATCATTGATGCAGCAGGTTTTTGGCAACCCGAAGACTTAATCAAGCATCAAACGTCTATTGCTCATTTAACTGATATCTTAAAAGGAACACCCACACGATTAATAATAGTTGGCGGCGCAGGTAGTTTATATATGGATGCTACTCATACCATTCAATTAAAAGATACTCCTGATTTTCCTGAAGCGTATAAACCACTTGCTGAAAGTATGGCTAAAGGCTTGGATTTGTTGCGTGAACGTCACGATAGCCACTGGGTTTATGTCAGCCCCGCAGCCGATTTCATTGCGGATGGAGAAAAAACTGGTCAGTATGCCTTTACAGGTGAAGAATTCACTGTCAATAAACACGGTAAAAGTTACTTAAGCTATGCCGATTATGCAACTGCTCTAGTTGAGCTTTTAGAAGATACCTCTATCAATCAGCAACGAGTGGCTATTTATACTAAGTAATTAAAAGATATAACGAAAAAGCGCACGACTATTCAACGTCGTGCGCTTTTAATATAATAGGTTATCAATTATTTCAATCTATTTATTAAACAATATTGTTCAATTATTCAGTCATTCTAATGTTATCATGACTAAATCACCAAAACATTTACAGCGATAGCGATTGAGGTCGATTTTTTTCTGACGATAATAATCTAGTTGACATTTCTGACAGCGATAATGGTAACGAGTCTCTTTTTCAACTAACGGTTTTACATAACGTGAGCCACCTACCGCTTTTAATAATAGTTTAAAGGCTTTGTCTCTATGTTGATAGCCGCGTCCGGTTAAATGCAAATGATAGTGGCAAAGTTCATGTAGTATCACATTGACTAATTCTTCCCACCCATACTTTGTATAGACTAGTGGGTTAATATCAATATGATGACTAGTCAAATGATATCTACCACCTGTCGTCTTTAATCGTTTATTTACTTTTGCATCATGAGTAAATGGCGCATTAAAGCATCTTAACGAAATGATGCTTATCCATTCGGTTAAAGAGTCATCTGTCAAAGGTGGTTCGTCTTGAAATAGTTGTTCAAAATAACGATAATCTTCGCTTAACATTAGGCTTGATTGGGACCTAACATACTTAGTGCGACACGATGTTTGGCTAAGTCAACTTCTTCAATCCAGACTGTTACGATATCACCAACTGCGACTACATCAGTTGGATGCTTAACAAATTTATGACTTAATTTAGAAATATGTACTAACCCATCTTGTTTAACACCAATATCCACAAATGCCCCGAAATCGACCACATTTCTGATGGTCCCTTCTAGTTCCATGCCGACTTTTAAGTCTTCCATCGTTAATACATCTTTTCTTAATAGTGGAGCAGGCATAGCCTCACGCATATCACGCCCTGGTTGTTTCAATGCCTCTACGATATCTTGTAATGTTTCTTCTCCTATAGACAAGTGTTGTGCCATTGAAGGTAATGACATATTGGCAAGTTTTTGCTTACTTTCTTCTGTTCCTAATTCTGTTAATTGAATGCCTAATTCTTTTAATAAACGTTCCGTTGCTTCATAACTTTCTGGGTGAATTCCGGTATTGTCTAAAATGGTTTTACCACCCACAATTCGGATAAAACCAACTGCTTGTTCATAAGCTTTTGGTCCTAATCGTGGTACTTTTTTCAACTGTTTACGATCAGTAAAAACACCATTTTCATCACGATACTTCACAAAGTTTTGCGCAGTGGTTTTGTTCAATCCGGCCACGTGTTGTAGTAATTCAGAGCTAGCCGTATTAGCATTGACACCTACTTGGTTAACCGCTGTTTCCACAACAAAGTCTAATTGTTCAGCTAAGCGTTTTTGAGAAACATCGTGTTGATATTGTCCGACACCAACAGCTTTAGGATCAATTTTTACCAATTCTGCTAAGGGATCTTGTAAACGACGCGCAATACTAACTGCACTACGTTCTTCAACTTGCAAATCTGGAAATTCTTCACGAGCAACCGCACTTGCTGAGTAAACCGAAGCACCGGCTTCATTAACAATCACATAGTACACACTACGCTCTATTTGTCTTAATTGCTCGGCAACAAACAATTCTGATTCCCGACTAGCAGTCCCATTCCCAATAGCAACCATCTCAACTTGATACGTTTCGATTAGTTCTCTAAAGGTTGGACCTGCGGCAGCTTTTTTGGCTGCAGGAGCTGGATTGTGTGGATAAATAACATTAATGGCTAAGACTTTTCCTGTACCATCAACAATCGCTAATTTACATCCCGTACGATATGCTGGATCAAATCCCATTACGACTTTATCTTTTAATGGTGACTGTAATAATAAATGACGTAGATTTTCACCAAAAATATTAATGGCTTGTTCATCAGCTTTTTCTGTTAATTCTGAGCGAATTTCACGTTCGATTGCTGGCTTAATAAAACGTTTATAGCTATCTTGATACGCAGCACGAATATAAGCTACTGCCGTACTTTGCGTGTGTTGGCCAATCAAATGACGTTCAAAGTAACGCATCACTTCTTCTTCTGGAAGGGTTAATTCCACTTTAAGTATGCCTTCTTTTTCCCCACGATTCATTGCTAGAACACGATGAGAAACAATCGTTTTAACCGGTTCTTGAAAATCGTAGTACATTTCAAAAATCTGTTTTTCATCTTTTGAAGCATCTTTTCCACTACTTACTAAGATACCTTTTTTCATTGTAAAGTCACGCAGCCACTCACGATAGCTTGCATCATCACTAATGATTTCTGCAATAATTTCATGTGCTCCTTGGTAGACATCTTCTGTACTCATTACCTCATTGGCCTCATTAATATAAGCTTGTGCTTCTACTTCAACCGGGCTACTTGGATAAGTTAATAACCATTTAGCAAATGGTTCTAAACCTTTTTCTTTGGCGATAGTTGCCTTAGTACGTCGCTTTTGTTT
This sequence comes from Vagococcus xieshaowenii, assembly GCF_004792515.1. Lineage (NCBI taxonomy): Bacteria > Bacillati > Bacillota > Bacilli > Lactobacillales > Enterococcaceae > Vagococcus > Vagococcus xieshaowenii. The sequence continues at coordinate 1,441,688 of NZ_CP038865.1, forward strand.
GTAAGGTCGATAAATATCTTCTAGCTTTTGCATCGTAGTGGCCGTGAGTATTTGTTTAGATAACTCAGGCGTTAGTTTGTCTTGTTCGTGAATTAGTCGTTCTACTTCTTCACGTCGTTTTTCTAAATTAGTAATATATTGATGACGTTCTTCAATTTCACGAATCATGACTTCATCTAAGCTACCGGTTGCTTCTTTACGATAACGTGCAATAAACGGTACCGTGTTTCCTTCAGCTAATAATTCTAACACTTTCTTGATTTGATTAGGTTTGTACTGATTTAATTCTTTGATTAAAATTGAATGTACACGTTGTTCTTTTTCTTCCAAAACACTCCACGTCCTTCACTTTATTTCATTATCTATCATATCATAAATTATTCTTCTGGTTGCCATACTTCTCCTTGGAAAAATTCTTGTGCTTGCAAGATTCCTTCTGACGAAAAAATAACCACATGAAGACTCCCACCGTATATTGCTCCACCATCCATACCAATCTTATGATCATGTTGCCACAACTTGGTCGTTTGATTATCTCCATATAAATAGTGCGTTGGTGTATGGCCAAATACCAACGTCTTGCCCGTTTTATTGGGTAATTGGTGAAACGGCTCGCGGATCCAAATAAATTCACGCTCACTTGTCTTGCGCCAATCGCTTAAGGTTAAATTAACCCCTGCATGAACAAAAACATATGCTTGCCATTCATAATATAGCGGTAGTGTTTTTAAGAACGTGAGTAATGTCTCATAGTGATAGCGAATCATTGCCGCAATTTCAGAAGGTGAATATTCCTCACAGGCACCTTTATGTAGTAAACTCTCGATAGTAAGTTTTCCACCATTTAATAAGTAATTAGGATACCGTTCAATAGGATCCTCAATAAATCTCAATAGTAGATCTTCATGATTTCCTTTCAAGTAAACGGCCCCATATTCTTCGACTAATTTCTTACCTAGAAGCAAGCATTCCTTACTATACGTTCCCCGGTCAAGTAAATCTCCTAATAATACCAACTGATGCATAGTTGGATCAAATTCTATTAATGCTCGTTGAAAACTATTTATATCTCCATGAATATCTCCAATCACATAAGCCAACTTCATATTATCACCTTCTTTTCTTGTAAATAAAAAGAGGCAGACAAACTGTCCACCCCTATGTATAGGCTAATCTTCTTGTTGGAAGTTTAATTTAACACCAGGAATATCAAGGGCAATTTCTGTTACTTCTTCCGTTAAACGTTCCACAACTCTAAATAGTGGTTTGATTAACTCGTTAACTTCTTCCTTTGATAATTCTTCTGACGCTGTAATTTTACGGCCATGAACTTCGACCAATTGACGAACTGCGCCTGTTAATACAAAATCAGGGAACATAATTTTATAAATCACTCGTACCCCTAATATACTATTTTTTTCAGAATCAAAATCTGCTTCCTCATTAACTTCAAGTGGTGTTACATCTACTTTAATTTCATTTTCACCTTGTTCACCATTATGTGCATCATAATGAAATGCTTCTACAAACGCCTTATGTCTAACTAATTCCATCTTATCCTCCTTATTAATTCTTCAAATTTATTATTCATTTCTTTATTCAATTATAGCATATTCCTACTATATAATACATCTTCATATTTTTTTGACTACTGATTATTTATGCAAAAAGCGCTAATTTTTTAACAGAATTATGCTCGATGTTGTGCTATAATGTTTATGGTTTTATAACATATATATAAAGGAGAATTCTATGTCGGGAACAAACGTGAAGAAAAAGAAAGATTTGACACAGATAAAAACACCACATACCTATGTCATTATCTTTGGTGTTGTCGTATTAGCGTGGCTATTAACTTATTTAGTCCCTGCTGGTAAGTTTGACACAACAGAAATTGAATACAAGGACGCAAACGGTGAAGTTGCAACAAAAACCGTTTTAGATCAGGACTCATTCCGCTATCAATATAATTTAGATGGTAATATCGTGATTGAGAAATTAGAAGAGTTAGCTAACGATGAAGCCACTCTTGATAAAATTGGTGTTAGCCAAAGTGATGTAGAAGGTATTATTGCTGATGGTGCAGAAAACATCTCACAAGAAACTTTAGATGAGTACAACTTAACAGATGATACGCTATATGAGTTATATGGTAAGGACATTTATGATACATCTAAAAAATTACACAAAACAGCAAAATTGTGGGGAACAGATGATTTTGGTGGTTTTGGTTTCCTAAACTTTGTCTTTGAAGGGTTAGTTTCTGGAGACAAATACGGTTCTGCTGTCGGCATCGCTGCATTAATCTTAGTCGTTGGTGGTGCTTTTGGTATTATCATGCGTACCGGTGCAATTGATGCTGGTATCTATGCCTTTATTAGTAAAACTAAGGGGCTAGAAAAATTAGCTTTACCGTTGCTGTTCTTCGCCTTTTCTTTTGGTGGAGCAACATTTGGGATGGCTGAAGAAGTCATCCCGTTCTCAATGGTTATGGTACCCTTCGTTATTGCCTTAGGTTATAACTCTATCGTTGCGGTTACCGTAACTTATGTGGCCTCACAGGTCGGAAATGCGACATCATGGATGAGTCCATTTAGTGTGGCTGTTGCCCAAGGTATCGCTGGTGTTCCTGTACTTTCAGGTGCAACATTCCGTATTATTATGTGGGTAGTCGTCACTGCTTTATCCGCAGCTTATATGATGATTTACGCTGAAAAAATCCGTAAAAATCCATTAACTTCAGAAACATATGAATCAGATCAATATTTCCGTGATCAAATTAAGAAGACATCTGATGAGAAAAAACCATTCTTATTAGGACACAAATTAATTCTAATTGAAATGTTAATCGTCTTAGTTTGGATTATTTGGGGCGTAACGCAAAAAGGCTACTACATTCCAGAAATTGCCTCTCAATTTTTCGTAATGGGACTTATTGCTGGTATCACAGCCGTTATCTTCAAACTTGATGGTATGGGGATTAATGATATTGCTAAGAGCTTCCAAAACGGAGCTGCCGATTTAGCAGGAACAGCAATTGTAGTTGGTATGGCAAAAGGTATTCTTCTAGTTTTAGGTGGCTCTGACGCTGCACAATACTCTGCTTTGAATACAACGTTACATTCAATTGGTTCTGCACTTTCTGGCTTACCTGCTTTAGTTGGTGCTTGGTTCATGTACATTTTCCAAAGTTTATTCAACTTAGTGGTAACATCAAACTCTGGACAAGCCGCTTTAACAATGCCAATTATGGCACCGTTAGCTGATCTACTAAACATTCCAAGACAGATTGCTGTCTTAGCTTATCAATTAGGAGCAGGCTTCATGGATGCTTTCACACCTGTTTCAGCAAGTTTAATTGGTGTTCTAGGTGTTGCACATATTGACTGGGCAAAATGGGCGAAATTCCAAATTAAAATGCAAGCATTCTTATTCGTATTAGGTTGTATCTTTATTGCTATTGCGATTATGATTGGCTTACAATAATAATTTTCAAGAAGTTGTGATCATTCATTTGGTCACAACTTTTTTATTTTACTAAAAGACTATTAATAAAACGTCAAATATCGTACACTATAATTAATTTAACAAGGAGTGATTATTTATATGAAACTATCAAACATGATGAATTATGTAGGAATCTTTTCCAGTGTAATCTTATTAATTACTGGTATTGTTGAAACTAACTATTTACTAATCCTTTGTGCTGTCTTATTATTTCTCATTTCAATTAATGACATTAAAAAAAACACCCTTAAATAATTGGATGCCTCTCAAAAAAAATATTTTCAATTACAAACGTTTTTATTATAAACTTACTTAAAAGGAGTGACTTAACATGATGAAATTAATAAAGAACGCGGAAGTTTATTCACCAGATTATCTTGGAAAAAAAGATATCCTGCTAGCAAATGATAAAATTATTGCTATTGAAGATCAACTTTCTGCGGATAGTTTTCCAATTGAGATTGACGTCATTGATGTGGCAGGTAAGATTGTTACACCTGGATTTGTCGATTGTCATTTCCATCTAACAGGTGGTGGTGGTGAAGGTGGTTACCAAAATCGCACACCCGAGGTCACCCTCTCAAAATTAACAACAGCTGGCGTAACGACTGTTGTTGGCTGTCTTGGAACTGACGGGGTTGGTCGTGATATGGTCGCGTTAATTAGTAAAGCACGTGGACTAGAGGTAGAAGGCATTTCAACTTATCTCTATGTTGGATCGTATCATCTACCGGTTTGTACAGTGACCGACTCAATTATCAAAGATTTACTAACGATTGATAAAATTATCGGCATCGGTGAAATTGCTATTGCCGATCACCGTTCTTCTCAACCTAGTTTTGAAGAATTCACACGTGCTGCCTCAGAAGCTCGTGTTGGTGGCATGCTATCTGGAAAAGCTGGTATTATCAATGTTCATCTAGGTGATGGTAAAGAACCTTTCAAACTTATCGAACGCACAGTTGATGAAACCGAAATTCCTATTAGCCAATTTTTACCAACTCATATTAATCGTACCGAAGCAGTATTTGAAGCAGCGATTGATTACGCTAAACGTGGAGGCTATGTTGATTTCACAGGTAGTGAAAATCCAGAATTCTGGGAAAAGAGCGATGGTGAAGTGCGTTTCAGCAAAGGGTTAAAACGCTTATTAGCTGAAGGAATTGCCATTGAACAAATTACAATGACATCCGATGGCCAAGGAAGCCTACCTTATTTTGATGAAAACAATCAGTTTTTAGGTTTAGGTGTTGGGAGTGCTAAGTCGTTATTAGTCGGAATTAAAGATGCCGTTTTAAATGAAGGAATTCCTTTAGAAACAGCTATTAAAACAATTACCAAAAACCCAGCTACTATTTTGAAGTTATCTAGTAAAGGTAGTTTAGAAATTGGTAAAGACGCCGACATTTGCGTCTTGGACCCACATACATTAGACCTTACTAGTGTGATTGCTAAAGGGCAACTAATGGTTCATGAACAAGAGGTAAACGTTTGGGGAACATTTGAACAATCATATTAATTAATCAGGCTAACATCAACCAAACAGAGCGATGACTATTCTTAGTCACCGCTCTGTTTTACTGATGGCGATTAACTTATTCTCACTTTACTAAGCGGTCTTCGCCAAACCATTTTTCACTAATAGCTTTCGCTTCACCTGAAGTAATTAATTGATTGATTGCTTCATTTATCTTATCTGCAAGCTCTGTTTCACCTATTCTAAAACCAATAGCATAGTCTTCTTCTGGAAACTCAGTTGCTATCATAGCAAAATCATTTTTATTTTCTTTTTGTGATAAATAATAATCTGCAAAAATTTTATCAATCAATAAGCCATCAATACGTCCTGCTTCTAAATCCATAAATGCTTCTGTATAAGCTGGATACGAAATAGCTTCTTGATCTTTAACAAAATCTTTTAATAATTCTGGATTGTTTGTAAAGGCATCTTCTCCACTTGAACCTTCTTGTAACCCCACAATTTTGCCATCCATATCATTGGGTGATTGAATTTTGTTCTTTTTCATGGTGACAATTACTTGATCATTTTTTAAATAAGTTTGACTAAACGTTACTTGTTCTTTACGCTCAGCTGTCACTGTGTAACCATTCCAAATAGCATCGATCGTCCCGTTTTTTAATTCTGTTTCCTTCATTGACCAGTCAATTGGTTGAAACTCAATATTAACACCCACTGTTTCTCCAACTTTTTTTGCTAACTCTATATCAAATCCTACTAACTCTCCACTATCATTACGAAAACCCATTGGAACAAAACTATCGTCTAAACCAACCACTATACTTCCTTTTTCTTCGTAGTCACTAAATGATTTTGCTGTATCTGTTTGATTACTACATCCTGTTAAATTAAACCCTAATACAATAAGTCCTATTCCTAATAATACTGATATAAATGATTTCATCTTTTTTCCTCCTAGTTATTATACATTTACTTCATAAATTTTATCTGCAATCGTTTTAGCAAACTCGTGATCATGCGTCACCACAATTTGAGTGATACCTTTTGCTTTTAAGTCAAGTAACATTTTGCCTACACTATCACGTAATTGCGGATCAAGTGCACTCGTTGGTTCATCATAGCAAATCACTTCTGGTGTCAACATAAGGGCTCGTGCAATTGCGACACGTTGTTTTTGACCACCCGATAGTTCATAAGGGTATTGATTAACCTGTTCTGATAAATCGAATAGTGATAAAAGCTGTTTAGCTTGTTGCCCTAATTCTGTTTCTGATTGAGAACTCTTTAATTTAGGTGCTAATAACAAATTTTCTAGCACTGTCATATGTGGAAATAAATGATAATCTTGAAAAACAACACCAATTTTATTTAATTGCATTTCAATTGGGTGATCATCTAACAAAATTTCTCCGGCTTGAAATGTTTCTAAGCCACTTACGCAACGTAACAACGTTGTTTTCCCTCCACCAGATGGCCCTACTAAACAAATTAATTGTCCTGTTGGAATCTCTAAAGACAAGTTATCAATAATCGTTTTATTTTGAAACTTCTTCGTTAAATTCTTAATCGTTAACATCGACTCACTCCTTACTGATAATAGTTTATTTTTTTCTCGCAATATTTTAAAATCAAAGTCATCACACCGGTTAAAATTAAATAAATAATCGCAACATCTATCAGCGGAATAATACTTACTTCACGTTGCATCGCAATACGCCCTGCTTTCATCAATTCACTTAAACCTAAAGCATAAACCAGTGACGTATCTTTTACTAATGTGATAATTTCATTTCCAATAGATGGATAGACTATTTTGATAACTTGCGGCATAATAATTTTTTTTAACGTTTCCAACTTGGTTAAACCTAACACTTGCGCGGCTTCATACTGTCCTTTAGGTATTGCTTGAATACCTCCTCTGAAGATTTCAGCAAAGTAAGCTGCATAATTAATTACAAATGCCAGCAATACGGCTGCCACTCGGTTTTCAATGATAAATCCTAGTAATGGAAAACCATAAAAAACAAAAATCATTTGTAATAGTAACGGCGTACCGCGAATAATCCATATTAAACTATTTAATAAATAATTTAGCCATTTAATTTTTGTTTTAAGTAATAAGCCCAAAACCAATCCTAATGGTAATGACAATAATAATGTCATAAAAAATACTTCAAGTGTCATTTTTGTTGCGTCTAATAATGAAGGTAATACCTTTAATGCAATATCCATTTTCTTCTCTCCTTTAATATAAAAAAAGTCCTCTTAGCCATAAGCTAAGAGGACGAATAGTTGTCTATACGTGGTGCCACCTCAATGCGCTCTCACCTCGCAGTAAGAACCTCAACCAGTCATTTATTTGACTGATACAGCGATAACGAGCTTATCCGATTAAGACTACTTATTATTTTGTCACTTCAAATAATTTCGCCTTGATAACTCCTAGGTGTGTGTTCAATTTGTTTGCTTACTCCGTTTTCAGCTATCGGGAGCTCTCTTTAAGCAGGGACGCCTTTACTTGTCCTAATCAATATTTTTTAATGTTATTAAAAATAAAAAAGTCCTCATGACCGAAGTCATGAGGACGAATAATTACTATACGTGGTGCCACCTCTAATTTTTCTTTATCTCGCAATAAAGAACTTAGTTAGTCAAATATCTTTGACTATAAGCGGTAACGGGCTCAACGATACTTCCTACTAACTAAATTCAGAAGCATAACTCCTAGGTGTGTGTTCAATTAAGCTTCTTACTCTGTTCGCAGCTACCCAGAGCTCTCTATCAAGAAAGGATTAATTTACTTTTCCTAATCACGGTTAATTTATTTTCTAATTGTGTATTACTTTATCACACTAACCTTCATCTGACAAATACTTTCTCTCAGAATACTTCATCTTTTTATTAATTAAACAAAAAAACATTAAAACAGTGAATAAACAACTGTTTTAATGTTAAATAAACTTACTTAATTGCAGCTAATACTTCAGCAACAACTTTTTGTTGGAATTGTGCCGTTAACTGTTCTGTTAACTTTTCAATGGCTTCTTTACCCATACTTGGGTCTTTCATCATGGCTTGTTTGATACCTTCTTCAATAAATGATTTGATATCTTCTGCCATGGTTGCTTGTTTTTCTTTAATTAACTTACCAAATTTTTCTAATTGATCAGTACTTAACACTTGCCAATCTTTAGTAAGGTAAAATTCATTTTTCTCAGAGACAAATTCTTTTTTATTGCTTCCATAATTGAATAAAGCTTTCATAGTATTATTTTTTGGAACCCAATAAGTCGTAGATTGGACCCATTTAGCTTCTTTACTATCTTCAATTACTTTGTTGATGACATTATTTGTTCCAGTTGCTTTTGGTTCTTTTTGATCATCGGATGTTTTGGTTAAATAAATTTTCTCACTGCCATCACCTAATCCTTGATACATCAAAATATTCATACCATTCATATCAGCACTAGAAACTAACTTTTGTTCTTTTACCACTGTTTCTTTTGCCATACCGTAATGATAACTACCATTAGCAATCATTGCTACAATTGAGCCAATGAATAACAACCCAAAAATTGTTGGCAAGGCAATATGACGTTTATCTGAAGCCTTGATTGAAAAGTAGGTAAATAATACCACACTAATTGCTGAAATTAATAACATCATTAGGCTTTACCTCCTACAACTGTTTTAGGTTTAGCATTTAACATGAAGGAGATTAAACAACCGATCACTGCAAAAATCACCGCAATGAAGAACGCTGAATGATAACCAGATAGCAACGCATCAATCACTTGATCTTTATACGCTAAAGGTGTTTTATCTACCATACTCTCTTTTGGCATATTATTAGCGGTAACGTTTGATAATACACTAATTAAAACAGCTGTTCCAATTGAACTTGCTACTTGACGGAAGGTACTGTTTACAGCCGTTCCGTGACTAATTTGATGATGTGGTAACGCGTTTAGCCCTTCTGTTGTAAGTGGCATCATAGCCATAGAAATTGCAAACATACGAATACCATATAACACAATAATATACGTTAACGGTGTTTCAGCTGTTAAAAATGCAAACGGTAGTGTCGAAAGTGCTAAAATAAACATTCCTAAAATAGTTAAGCGTTTTGCTCCTTGTTTATCAAAAATTTTACCCGTAATAGGCATCATGAATCCCATTACTAATGCACCTGGTAATAACATCAAACCTGAATTAAACGCTGTTTCACCACGAATATTTTGAATATACATTGGTAAAACCATTTCAGCCCCAATCATTGCCATCATAACTAAACCTGATAACACAGTAGTCACTGTAAATATTTTTGATTTGAACACACGTAGTTCTAAGAATGGCTCATCCATTTTTAATTGGCGTAAGCTAAAGATTGCTAAGAAAATAATTCCTATTGCAATACAACCTAACACTAAACTGTCTCCCCATCCTCTTGAACCAACTGATGAGAAACCATATAACATTGTACCAAATGCGATACATGATAAAATAATTGAAGAAAAATCGATTTTTGATTTTGAAACTTCCAAGACATTTTTCATTAAAAAGAATGATAAAACCACGACAATCGTACTAATTGGTAACATCATACCAAATAATACACGCCAACTATAGTTATCAACAATCCAACCAGATAGTGTTGGGCCAATTGCTGGTGCTAATCCAATAACAATTCCTGACATCCCCATTGCTGCCCCACGTTTTTCTGGAGGGAAGATTGAGAACATAATGTTTTGTTGTAGAGGCATTGAAATCCCTACACCCATCGCTTGAATTAAACGACCTGCTAATAAAATACTAAAGTTTGGTGCTATAAAACAGGCAAAAGTTCCCACTAAGAAAATAATCATTGCCGCTAAATATAAATTCTTCGACGGGAATCGGTTAATCAACCAACCTGTAATAGGAATCATCATCCCATTGATTAATAAAAAGCCTGTTGTTAACCACTGAACATCATTAGCCCCAATGCTAAATGCGTCCATAAGTTTCGGTGTAGCAGTAGCTAATAATGTTTGGTTTAATACCGTACAAAATGAGCCAATTAGTAATACTGCTACCAACAAACCACGATTATATGGTTTGCCATGAATATCAAGTGTTTCTTGTTTACTCATTAATAATTGCTCCTTTATTTTTTATAATTTTTATTCCTTCATTACTTTATAAGTTTTCACTTTCATTGTCAAGAAAGTTGACATATTTGTTAAAGGAAGTATAATGAAAGTTAACTAATGAACAAGGAGTAAAGAGATGATTGGGGAAAATGTTAGACATTTATTGGATAATAATCACTTAGTAATTGGTATTGGAGAGCTATCTGAAATGACCGGTGTTACAACACGTCAGCTTCGCTATTGGGAAAGTAAAGGCTTTATAGAATCACAACAAAATGAGCATCATACAGCTCGTAATTTTAGTCTTGTTAACATTATCAAAGTCGAATTAATTAAAGGTTTCTTAGATGAAGGTTTTACACTAAAAAAATCCGTAGAAAAAGCACATCTAAAGATGGAACTTATAGGAAATATAAAAAAAATCTTCAATGAATCATTCAATTCAGCAGAAATATTGGAAGAAAAATACACAGTTATTTCGTTAGGCATGTTCGATCCTCAACAAGAAATGATCTACTTAATACGCGACAACGATAATGGGGAAAAATTTTATCACATTCAACGTAAAGAAGAAGCATTTAACTTCTCAGACGTCATGGCTTCACAAACTAAAAAGAGAGCAAACCAATAATTGGCTTGCTCTTTTTAACGACATTAATTAATTTATTCACAATCAAAAACTAAAATAGAACAACATTTTCTCATAAAAAAAGAGAGGGCTAGGCCCTCTCTTTTTTTATCATTAATTACGCGTGGATTGGTAATCCTAATGCGATTTCAGCTGCGTCCATAGCCGCTTCTGATAATGATGGATGTGAATGAATAGTTAATGCGATGTCTTCAGCATTCATACCAGCTTCAATTGCTAAACCTAATTCAGCAATAATATCACTAGCACTTACGCCGGCAACTTGTGCCCCAACTAATACATTATCTTCTTTAGTTGTTACTAAACGTACGAAACCTTCTGTTTGGTTCAATGATAAAGCACGACCATTTCCTGCTAGAGGGAATTTAATAGCTTTAACATCTAAGCCAGCTTCTTTAGCTTCTTTTTCAGTGTAACCAACTGTTGCTAATTCTGGATCTGTAAAGGCTACAGCAGGCATACCGATATAGTCAATTGCTACAGGTTTTCCAGCGATTGCTTCAGCAGCAATTTTCGCTTCGTAACTAGCTTTATGAGCTAATGCAGCACCCGGAGTAATATCACCAATAGCAAAGATTGATTTAACGTTAGTACGTCCTTGGTTGTCAACTTTAACTAAACCACGTTCAGTCATTTCAACACCAGCAACTTCTAAACCTAATTCGTCAGTATTTGGACGACGACCAACTGTTACCATTACGTAGTCAGCATCGATTGTTTCAGATTTACCATCTACTTCATAAGTAACTGTTACTGAGTCACCATTGTCAACGGCTTCTTTAGCCATTGCTTTAGTAACGATTTTAATACCTTTTTTGTCAAAGTCTTTTTCAACAAGTTTTACCATGTCTTTTTCAAACGTTGGTAAAATTTGTGGAGAACCTTCAAGAATTGTTACGTCAGCTCCTAGGTTAGCATAAGCGCCACCTAATTCAGAACCGATAACGCCTCCACCAACAATAACAAGTTTTTTAGGTACTTCAGTTAAGTTTAAACCACCTGTTGAATCGATAACGCGTCCGCCGAATTTGAATCCTTTAATTTCAATTGGACGGCTACCAGTTGCAACGATAGCATTGTTGAAAGAATAAGTTTGAGCATGTTCACCATTGATAACACGTAATGTGTGCTCATCAACGAAGAATGCTTCACCTTCGATTACTTCAACTTTATTTTTCTTTAATAGACCTTTAACACCACCTGTAAGTTTAGATACAACACCGTTGTTTTTCCACTCTTGAGTTTTAGCAAAGTCTAATTTAACACCTTCAGTTGTAACACCAAAGATTTCAGAATCTAAAGCTTCTTGGTATTTGTGTCCAGCACTAATTAATGCTTTTGAAGGGATACATCCAACGTTTAAACAAACGCCTCCGATGTATTCACGTTCGATAATTGCAACTTTTTGTCCCATTTGAGAAGCACGAATTGCGGCTACATATCCACCAGGGCCTGCTCCAATTACGACTGTATCTAATTCTAAAGCGAAATCTCCTACTACCATAATTCTTTCACCTTATCCTTCCATTAATAATAATTCTGGATCTGCTAATAAACGTTTGATATTGTTCATAGCTTTTTGAGCTGTAGCGCCATCAACGATACGGTGGTCAAAGCTTAATGATAATTTCATTACGCGACCAACAGCTAATTCGCCTTCAGCGTTAACGATTGGTTCTTGTTTGATTGTACCAACACCTAAAATAGCAACTTCAGGGTAGTTGATAACTGGTGTGAACCATTGTCCACCAACTGAACCAATGTTAGAGATTGTAACAGTACCATTACGCATATCTTGAGCTGTTAATTTACCTTCATGAGCTAATGCAGCTTTAGAGTTAATTTCATCAGCGATATCGAACATGCTCTTCATGTCTGCATGTTTAACGTTTGGTACATATAAACCATGGTCAGTATCTGTTGCAATACCGATATTGTAGTAGTTTTTGTAAACTACTTCGTTTGTAGCATCATCGATAGAAGCGTTTAATACTGGGTATTGTTTCATAGTTGCTACTAAAGCTTTCACAACATATGGTAAGAATGTTAATTTAGTGTCGCGAGCTGCTGCAACATCTTTAAATTTCTTACGGTGATCCCATAAGTTAGAAACTTCAACATCATCATGTAATGTAACATGAGGCGCTGTATGTTTGCTATTTACCATTGCTTTAGCAATAGCTTTACGAGTTGGGCTCATTGATACGCGTTCTTCTTGTTCTGCAAGACCAGCAAATGGAGTCGCTGCTTTTGGTGCTGCTGTTTCAGTTTTAGCTTCTGCTGCTGGAGCTGCTGCCGCTTCTGTTGTTGTTGGAGCTGTTGCACCACCGTTAGCAAATGCATCGATGTCTTCACGAACCACACGTCCTGCTTTACCTGTTGGTACGACTAATGTAATATCAACACCTTTTTCACGTGCATATTGACGTACTGAAGGCATTGCTAATACGCGTTTTGAAGGTTGACCAGTTGCTTCACCTGTTGAAGATGATTTAGCTGGAGTAGTTGCTGCTGGAGCTGCTCCTTCTGTTGCTGCTGGAGCTGAAACTGCAGTGTTATGACCAGGAGCGTCGATTTCGATTAATACGTCACCAACGTTTGCTACTGTTCCTTCTGAAACAACGATTTTAACCACTTTACCTGTTACAGGTGATGGAATTTCTTCTACTGATTTATCGTTTTGTACTTCTAACATTGTATCGTCTTCGTTGATTGTATCGCCTTCTTTAACGAACCATTTTACGATTTCGCCTTCTGCAATACCTTCACCGATATCTGGTAATTTGAATTGGAATACTGCTTGACCTTCTTGAGCTGGAGCTGCTACTGGAGCTGCTTCTGCTGCAGGTGTAGCTGTTTCTTCTTCACTTTCATGACCAGGAGCGTCGATTTCGATTAATACGTCACCAACGTTTGCTACTGTTCCTTCTGAAACAACAATTTTTAATACTTTACCTGTTACTGGTGATGGAATTTCTTCCACTGATTTATCATTTTGTACTTCTAACATTGTATCGTCTTCGTTGATTGTATCGCCTTCTTTAACGAACCATTTTACGATTTCGCCTTCTGCAATACCTTCACCGATATCTGGTAATTTAAATTTAAACGCCATGTTATTACTCTCCTTTGTAAGTTATTCTAATAATTAGAATTCGTATACTTCTCTAACTTTTGCTTCGATATCTGATGCGTTTGGTAACCATGCGCTTTCAGCTTGACCGAATGGGAAGATTGTATCAGGAGCTGCAATACGTCCGATAGGTGCTTCTAATGAAAGAACGGCACGTTCAGAAATTTCAGCAATAACTTGTGCTGATACTCCAGCTTGTCTTTGAGCTTCTTGAACAACTACAACACGTCCAGTTTTTTCAACTGAAGCGATAATTGTTTCTACATCTAGAGGAGCTACTGTACGTAAGTCAATGATTTCAACATTGATTCCGTCTTTTTCTAAAGCTTCAGCGGCTTTTAATGATTCACGAACCATTGCACCGTAAGTAATAATAGATACATCTGTACCTTCTTTAGTTACTGCAGCCTTATCTAAAGGAACAGTGTATTCACCTTCTGGAACTTCTTCACGGAATGAACGGTATAATTTCATATGTTCTAAGAAGATAACAGGGTCGTTATCACGAATAGCTGAAATTAATAATCCTTTAGCGTCATATGGGTTTGATGGAATTACCACACGAATACCAGGAGATTGTGCAATTAAACCTTCTAAGTTATCAGCATGTAATTCAGGTGTATGTACACCACCACCGAAAGGCGCGCGGATTGTGATAGGCATGTTACGAGTGTTTCCTAAACGGTAACGAGTACGTGCCATTTGAGCTACTACTTCATCCATTACTTCAAAAATGAATCCGAAGAATTGAATTTCAGGTACTGGACGGTAACCTTCTAAAGCTAAACCGAAAGCTAAACCACCGATTCCTGATTCTGCTAATGGAGCATCGAATACACGATCTTCACCAAATTTTGCTTGTAGGCCTTCAGTGGCACGGAATACCCCACCATTGTTACCTACGTCTTCACCGAAGATTAAAACATTTTCGTCTTTTTCAAGTTCGATTGCTAATGCATCAGTAATCGCTTGAATCATTGTTTTTTGTGCCATGCTTATTTCGACTCCTTCGCTTTGTAAATTTCAATTTGTTCAGCCACGTTTTGAGGTGATACTTCAAACATGTTTTCTAAGAATTCAGACACTTTTTGTTTTGGAGCAGCGTCAGCTTCTTTAATAGCTGCTGCGATTTCTTCTTTAGCTGATTCAATAACAGCTTCTTCTTTATCCTCAGACCATAAACCTTTTTCAGTTAAGAAAATACGTAGACGGTTTAATGGGTCACGTTTTACCCAGTAATCTTCGATATCTTTTGTACGGTATCTTGTTGGGTCATCCCCTGATAATGTATGTGGACCATAACGGAATGTTAATGTTTCAATTAAAACAGGACCATTTCCAGCTACTGACCATTCTCTTGCTTGTTTCGTTACAGCATATACAGCTAATGCATCCATACCATCTACTTGAATACCAGGAATTCCAGCAGCAACAGCTTTTTGAGCTAATGTTGTAGCAGCTGTTTGCACTTCACGTGGTGTTGAGATAGCATATCCATTGTTTTGGATGAAGAAGATTGCGTTAGATTTAGCAGCACCAGCAAAGTTGATTCCTTCATAGAAGTCTCCTTGTGATGATCCGCCGTCACCTGTATAAGTAACAACTACAGCATCTTTTTTACGTTTTTTAAGACCTAAAGCTACTCCAGCAGCTTGAACGTATTGTGCACCGATGATGATTTGTGGTGGTAATGCGTTTAGATCTTTATCATATTTGCTTCCATCTACGTGGCCACGAGACCATAAGAAAGCTTGAGTTAATGGTAAACCATGTTGGATTAATTGAGGAACATCACGGTATCCAGGTAATAAATAATCCTCTTTAGTTAAGGCGAAATGACTACCTAATTGACTTGCTTCTTGTCCAGCAGTAGGAGCGTAGAAACCTAAACGTCCTTGACGGTTTAATGCAGTTGAACGTTGGTCTAATACACGAGCCCATACCATTCTACTCATTAATTCCACTAATTCCTCATCTGAAAGATCAGGCATTAAATCTGGATTTGTTACTTTTCCGTTCTCATCTAATACTTGCACTGTAGAAAATTCTTGACTGATATTCTTTAATTGTGCTTCGAAATCAATCGTGTTTGTTTTCTCTTTAGCCATTGCTACACAATCCTCTCTTTTTGGTTATTGTATTGTTTTTAGACGTTCAAAACTCAACAGACATTCAAAACTGTATCATATTGCTGTCCTTACTGTCATAATTTAACACGCAAACAAATTAATTGCAAGCAAGATGCGTCGTCTTTTTAGTTGAATTATATAGACTAAACACCCTATACAACGCCTTTGTGAAAGTTGTATCATGTTGCTTTTCTGTACAATTTTGTACTAAAAGAATACCAGAATAATAGTACAACAAAAAAAACTGTATTATTTTCTTTCCAACATTAATAAATCAACCTTTATTGACGCCTATATGTAAGCGCATCATTATAAGGTTTTCTGGATATACCGGATAAATTAAAAATATATTTTTTTTATGAAAATTCAATGATACAGTTTGTGCGATTTTCACAATTAAAAAAAGAACCCATTTTCCGTAGGTTCTTTTCTCACATTGTAATTATTATGGAAGAATATTTCCAGCTGCACGATATAATGCATACCAATCTTCTCTTGATAACGTGATGCCACTTGCTTCAGCTACTTCACTCACGCGTTGACTATTCATCGTACCAATTATCGTTTGGATATTAGCTGGATGACGGGATAGCCAAGCGATTGCTAATCCTGTTTTGCTCACGCCATATTTTTGTGCTATTTCTTCTAAGGTATTGTTTAGTTCAGGGAATTTAGGGTTATCTACAAATGCTCCTTCGAAAAAGCCATATTGGAAAGGTGACCAAGCTTGAATTGTCATGTCATTTAAACGACTGTATTCAATTAATGAGCCATCTCTCATAACTGCTCCTTCATTTTTCATATTCACATTAAACCCTTGATCAATCATTGGCGTAAACATTAAACTCATTTGTAATTGATTGACTAATAAATCAATCCCTTGAGGATTCAATGATTTTTTTAATAATTCAATTTGCATAGGATTTTGATTACTCACACCAAAATGTCTTACTTTTCCTGATTCTCTAAGTTCCACGAATGCTTCTGTCACTTCTTCAGGCTCCATTAACGCATCTGGACGGTGCAAGGCTAAAACATCTAGGTAATCAACGTCAAGACGCGTTAGAATATTATCAACCGATGATAATATGTGCTCTTTTGAAAAATCAAAAAAGCCTGATCTGATACCGCATTTTGATTGAATCATAATATCTTCACGGTTAAAACTAGTTTGTTTTAATGCTTTCCCAAAAATTGTTTCACAAGCTCCTTGACCATATATATCTGCATGATCATAAAAATTAATACCTAACTCGTGTGTATGTTCTAAATAAGACACAACTTGTTGCTCAGTTAATTGTGCCATTCGCATACAACCTATCCCGATTTGTGAAACGTTCATCTCTTCTTGTTTACCTAGTAAAATTGACTTCATAACTTCCTCCTAAAACAGATATTTTTCTTCATGTATTTCTTGATTATCAATCACATCTAGTGAAATAGCATTAACAAATACTCTAATTTGTTTTCTAGCCTCAGCATAGTCACGTAATTGAATTTTTTCAACCAGCGAGAAAAATAGTTGTCCAAATAATATCGAGATTTGCTTCATATTAAGATGATCGCTAGTCTTAGAATAAACCAACACTTCTTTGATAATTGTTTTAAAACTATCTGCTAAATAAGCATTTTTTTCAAATTTCAAAAATAGAGTTTGTATCTCTATTAATTGTTGGTTAGTTAAATGGTTAATATTGATAGATAACTCATGGAATAACTTTTCATCTTCTAATGTAAAGCGATGTTCCCATTGTTCCATTCTCACGACGGTATGAATTAATAATAATTCAAAAAGTTGCATCCTGTCTACGAATTCTTTCGTTGTTAACTTTTTGGGAGCAATATAAGCACCCTTATTGGGAATCAATCTGACAACGTTTTCTTTTTCTAACTTTTTCAAAGCCGCTCTAACAGGAGAGCGGCTTATATTTAATTCTTTTGCAATATCTTCTTCGACTAGCTTCATATTAGGTAAAAACTTTTGCGACGCAATATTTTGTTTAATGTATACGCGGACTTTATCTTCCGCTTTCAATTTCTTTTTAATGTTAATCACTCCATATTTGTGAACCGATAGCATCACTGTATGCTTCTGATAAATTATCAACAGGGATGGCAACTAAACCCACACCTGTCGAACGATTGACTACTGACTGAACATTTGAACCAAATATCTGTACTTGCCAATTTTTTTGATACGGAAGTTGTCCAATTAGATTAGAATAGTGTTCTTTATCGACTTCTATTGTTAGCCATTTATCGTTTCTTGATTCGATAGAAATTGGCCAACCGCATATTGCTCTTATTAACGCATCTGTTTGTGATAATGTCCCATGATATTCTGTAAAATAACCATCTGAGGTTGGCACGCCCGAAATAGTGTTCACATAAATAATTCCCATATCATTGATAAACATTTCGATAGTTAACAAACCTTGTACTCTTAACGTTAACGTCAATATTTCTGCCACTCGATAAATTTCTTGTTCCATTTCATCTGATAAATGTACTGGACCAATTGAACCTTCTAATTTTTTGTGGATTCTCGCTTTTTCTGAAATTGGAAAAAAGACTGGTTTATCCACCCCATTATTAGCCACCATCACTGAAATTTCTTTTGTCTTAGGAATCAACGATTCAACAATACACGGACCTTGATTAATCAGTTCCGCACACCCACTCAAGTCTTCCATTCTCTCAATTACCATAATGTTTTGTGCATTTGGCTTATTTTCAGCAAGCTTAATAACACATGGATAACCTAAGTATTCTACCGCATCATAAATATCAACCATCATATGAGCCACTCGATAAGGTGCAATATTGAGGTTACAATTTTCTAAAAATTCACGTTCTTTCACTCTATTCTTTGATAATTCAATTAATAACTTGCCTTGTGGTAATAAGGTTACTTCACTTAATGCTAATAAATCTGATAATTTAATATTTTCATTTTCATATAACACCACATCTGACTTATTTGCAAACTCAACTAATTTATTCGTATCATCAACTTCTCCAACAATTTGCCAATCTGCAACATCTGAAGCTAAATTATTAGGATTATGATCAATAATCCCTACTTTCATTCCTAATTTTTTTGCAGATAAACATAACATACGAGAGATGTTTCCTCCACCGATTATACCAATTGTTTGACCTGGAATTAATAATTTCCCCATATCTTCACCCATCTCTATGATTAAAAATCATTATCATATTTTGATAAATCATAAACTTCAATAACGTTAATTATCTTATTAGCGTAGTCTGGATCAGTTGCATATCCTGCTTGTTGTAAGGCATTCGCTGCTTCTTTGTAATTATCAGCTGCTAATACGCCATAATATAGCTGATTATCCCATGAAACACCTTCATTAAATAAACGGTTATGGTCAATAATAGCTTCTTCAATGGTTGGATAAACCTTAAAATAAGCCTCTACATTTTGCCATTCATTATGAACGAATTCTTGTGTAGGCAATAGAACTTTATCCTCTTGCTCACTTGCTTTGACTCCAAATAAATTATTATAAGATGCCAGCTCACTTCTACCCCAGTCTGATTCCAAAATAGCTTGTCCTATTACTATACTTGGCAGTACTCGGTACTGAGCATAATTGTGCTGAGCAATTGTCGCAATTTTGTCAATAAATGCTTCTTTATCGACTGTTTCAACCCCTGGACTATTATTTTCAATAATATTTTTAACTACTACAATACCAGTACTTACTACTAAAAGCATAACCAACCCTAACATCATAACAATAAACGATAAAAAGTAGTTCTTTTTTCTCTTCCTACTAATTCTTTTCTTTTTGTGTTTTTTCAACTAATTCAACAAACTCCTCTAATGTTAAATGATTTGCCATTATAAACTTCGCATTTTCTACACCAACAAAACGAATATGCCATGGTTCATAATTGATTTTAGTGACTGACTCTTTCCCTTTTGGAAAACGAATAATAAAACCATAATCTGCACAGTGTTCATCAATCCATTTTCCGGCTTTCGTATCATAAAATTCTGGAATTAATCCTTTACCTGCATCGAGCCATGGTTGATCTACTAAATCAATAGCTAGTCCCGTATGATGTTCACTCTTTCCAGGTTCTGCCACATACTCTGCTGTTTCTTTTTTTGCTTCTTCATCACTCATACCAGCATTCTTATTATCAATAATTGATTGATCATATACTTGTTGCTGATAAGAAACTGAACGATATGTTGACACTACTCTTAAATTAATACCGTCTTCTTCTGCTGCTTTCTTCATTTCATTATAAGGCTCTACTAAATCGGCATGCACTTGATAATTACTGTCTATAATACCTGTTTCTTCTGGTAACTGCTCATCACTAAATGCATGTCGTTCATTAACTAATATCAATTCATACAATGATAAATCGACTTTGTTTAAAAAATCAGTTTCTTTACTATTTTCTTTTGTTTTAGTAACCGGCTTCGTTACATTTGTGGCGGTTGTTGTTTTTTTAGTCGATGAGTCGCTAACTTTTACATTTTTTTTATCATGCTCGCCACTCATTACTTCTACACGATTAATAACAAACAACAATGCCATAGCGGCAATTAATGATACTAATATTTTTTTTGACATCTAACTTCATCCCTCTTGATTTGTATCCAAATAACTTTCTGTTAAATTTTCACTTACCCAATCTAACAAATCAATCGGTGAACTTTCAATTTGTTGTTGAATAGTAGCTGGTAGGTGGAAAATTAAAATATCGTCCATTCCCCATACACCATATTCGAGTGATACACGAATTTCAAAGCGACTGCTAGAATTCTGGGTAGTCTTTTTTCGTCCTATATGACTTTTTTGTGTAATTAATTCAATTTTTGCTTCATCTGTTTGAAGCCACTTCTGTGCGATTAGTGATTTCAAACGTTTATATTCTGATACGACATAATTTCTTTTTTCAGGGAATAGTCCTGCTTGACGAATCAGTTTTTGTATTAACATCCATTCATAATCAGAAAACAACAGTTTAATTTTTTGATTATTTTCTGCACTCAAAGTAAGTGCGCCTTGTTTCCAACTTTGCCACTGTTCTTGATTAATTAGTAAATAATCTTCATAAAACATTTTTTCAGTGACATACTGACTTTTTACACGATCTACGACAATTTCAACAAATGATTGATGCATTTTCTCTTCACCTCTTCATAAGATTAATCGTTAAGATAAAAAACCTTTTTTTATTTCTAAAAAATGTTCAAACTCTAGTAACAATTGAAACAAATTAGCTCGATATTCAAATTCTTGTCGGTCACTTGGCAGATTAGTCTGTCGATAATAATAAAGTACTTGTTGTAGCTTATCTAATAGTAGTTTACCATCATTTTCTTCAGAAAACTCATTAGCGGTTTCCTCTAATAGATAAGCAATTTCCAATCCTTTATCATCTTCAACTGTAATTTCTCGCAAAATATTTGCCATACGTTCAAGTGACTGCAATTGTAATTCACGCATCGAAAAATAGGATTGAAAATAACTTTGATCACTAAAAAAATGATTTTCGGTATGTGTTTTAGCCCATCTTCTAGCTGAAGCGAGTTCTTCTTTAGCATGAATAATTTCATCTTGTGATGTTACCGTCTGATGACTAGCTAATCGTTTAGCATAATCACGAATAATCGCCTGAATTGACTGATCAATATTTTGTTGTTTGTGACGTAACGTACTTGATAAATCTGGCATGTAAAGATTCGCTAATAATGCACAACCTACTCCTAACATCATTAACGAATACGCGTTTATGATATTAGAAAGCGTCATCTCTTGATACACGATAAACTGCGAAATCAACACAGAATTAACCGCAATTCCTTCATTTAATTTAAACCCATTTGATAAGGTAATAAACACCAACAAAAACAGACCAAAACCTAAGGCATTATATCCTACTAAATGATACACCACAAATGCAAGAACTAACGCTAAGGTTAGCGACAACAAGCGTTCAAAACCAACTTTCAATGTTGAACGTTTAGTTGACGTCAAACTCAATATGGCAATGATACCCGCTGAGGCTGGATTCAATAAATGTAATTGTTGCGCAATAAAAATCGCGATTGGGGCGCTTATCGCCGTTTTCAACGTTCGCAAACCAATTTTCACATTTTCACCTTCTTTTCTTTATCTTATCATATTTTTCAAAACACGCCATCACACGATTCGATATTAATAAATTTTTATTAATTAGATAGCATGATTCTATTCATTATTTGCTATAATAATAGTATCCATAAAAAAAGGAGCGAATTTTATGACAGTAGGACAATTCAGACTTGGTTATCGTACAATGAAAACCGTTCTTGCGGTCTCCATTTGTATTCTTGTCTTTAGTTTTTTTGACAATCATACACCAGTAATTGCTTGTCTATCTGCAATAGTCGCCTTAAGAGAAGACATGCCTAAAACCTATTCTTTTGGAGGTCTTCGTGTATTAGGAACCATCGTTGGAAGTATCGCGGCGGTATTGTATTACTTTATGCAACAACCTTTTGAAAATAAAGATCTCGCAACATTCCTTTTAATCCCCTTTTTTGTTGGCTTACTAATTGTAGTAAATGATGGATTAAATTTAAACAAAGGAATTGTAGCAAGCGAGGCAACTTTTTTAATTATCGTCTTTACGATTCCGCAAAATCAAGCGCTTATCTATATTTTTGAACGAACATTTGATTCTTTTGTCGGTGTTTTTATTGCATTAACAATCAATCGCTTAATCAAACCACCTGCTGAGTCCCTGGAACAACAGCCTACGGCAAAAGAAAAAATCGTATTATTAGAACAAGAACTCGCTGAATTAAAACAAGAAGTAAATGAAAACACGCCACAAAAAAAATAACTTTGCGTATACCTTTATATCATGCGAAATCTTTCGTATAATATAAAGGTAATTTTATAGAAAGTAGTGACATAATGAGTAAAAAATCATCTAAAAAAGCCTACAAAAAATCCAAATGGTATACTTGGGGGGCAATTATCGTCCTAATCCTTAGCCTTCTGGGAGTTAAAGTACCTGGCGTTGTAACAGATTTTTTTGAAATAAATAATGGAACGGCTAAGCAAACCGATGTTGGTCATCAAACATCTACTGTTCCTAAAGAAAGTGGCAAATCTACCTTCACTAATAAGGAACTTGAACTTTCTAACAAAGGTTGGATTACCTATCAAGCATTGGATAAGTTAGGGCGTCCTACTGGAGCTGACGCTTTACTTACCAAATCAATGATTGGGACAGGTTCTAAAGCTAATAAAGAGATCAAACCACCTGGCTTTATCTCTGGTCTTTCACCTTATGGACATTCACGCGGTCATTTAATTGGCAATCAATTTGGTGGTAGCGGTAACGAAAAAAAGAATTTGGTGACGATTTACCAAAATCCCGTTAACAGTCCATATATGACGTCATATGAAGGGAAAGTAAGAGACGTATTAAATCGTGGAGGCGTTGTAAGATATCGTGTCGTCCCTTTATATGACGGGGATAAATTGATGCCTGCCGCTATTGAAATGCAAGGGAAAAGTCTTAAAGGTAAAGCTTTAGATTTCAAAGTTATTATCCCAAATGTGGTAGAACAGGAGGCCACCAATGAATGAATGGCAAATTGATAGTTTAGCAAGTCTTGACGATAACGTAAGTTCCTTTAAAGAATTTATCAAAAGTCAATCTATCTATGAACTGGATAATTATTTCATTTTAGAATATCCAAGAATTGAGCGTATCTTTCAATTAACACTTGATCAACTCCATTATGCTGATACCCTTCCTAAGGATTTCTTGCTTGCCAACGATGCTCAAGTAGTGGCCATGACCATTGATGGGGATTTCATCGTCGCTAATGATTTTCACACATGGGTAATTGAGCGTTCATTCTATATAGAAGATATCGAATGCTTTATATTACCGATTAATAAATGGTGGATAGCTTATTTCAATCAAACGTTAAGCTCATCCATCCTCAGTCTCTAATAAAAAGAAGGGAAGTAAGCCCATGAGCCTACTTCCCTTCTTTTTTATTATAATTCTTCTTCGTCTTCTTCATCTTCATAATCTAAATCACTGTCTAGATCATCTTCATGAACGATAGTTAATTCATCTTCAACGCCTTCTGGAATATCATCTTCATCGTCGATATCATCTGCGCCTAATTCAGATAAGTCTTTATTATATTCTGCAATTTCTTCATCATCTTCATCTTCATCGATGTAATCATCATCATCAACACTTAAATCACTATCTTCTGGATCATCATCATTGTAATCAATTGCATCTTCATCACTGTCGATAAAGGCATTAACACGTTTACGTTTTTTACGTACTGGACGATCGTCTTCATCTTCATCTTGATAGTTAGATACTTCTTCATCGATTGAGTCAATTGGATACCATGAACGTAATCCCCAACGATTTTCTCCTAAAGAAATAAAACTACCATCGATATTTAAATCTGTATAGAATTGTGATAGTTCTTCACGAATCACACTATCAGATTTCCCTAAATAATTTTGGATTTGGTTAACAAGATCAGAGAAATCAATAATCTCCCCACGCTCTTCTAAAATCGCATGTGCTACTTCAATCATTGACAATTCTTCTTTATTGACACCATCAAACGCTTTAATCTCCAAATCATTACACGTCCTTTCAAAGTCTACTGTTTATCATACAATATTTTGGTACTAAAAATCAATCCTAAATGTTAATTACGCTGTAAATTGTAGGCGTAAATGATAGACGCCTAATTTATCTTCTCCTGCATGTAACTCATAATCAATTAACACGTTTCCTGAGATAGGTTTATCCATTAATGTCACACGTAGATTGTTGGTCACCGTCTTAATTGGAATAATGCCATACGGTGTGTGATAATTGGCTTCAAATTCTTTTTGGTAAGAAAAACTTAGACGCATTCTTTGATGATCCGCCCGAATCAAATGGACTGTTCCATCTGGTTCAATTTTAATGGTCACATTGACCGGTTGAGCTTCTGCTTCATTTTTATTAACGGGCTCTTGATAACGAATATAGATATTATCACCCACTTGGACAAATTGTCCTAACACATCAAAATAATGTTCATCCATTTGCTCATTTTGAAAAATTTCTGTTCTTAATTGAATAGAAATTGGTAAGTCATTTCGTTCAGTCATTTTTAACACCTGCTTATTCGTTAGTGAGTCTAGTGTATCAAATTTTAGCTTATTTGTCTTTATTGCGTATCTTTTTATAGAAGAAAAAGTTAGAAGATTACCTTTTCTGTTCATTTCCTATATAATAGTAATTAGCTAACACAAAGGAGCGTTATTCATGCTAAAAAACTATTATCAATTTTTAACTCATCTATCGCCTGTCCTGTATGATCAAGCGATAATAACGCCAGAAAGACAGTTTACACCTTTTGCTTTCACGGATATGTTAACAACGCAGATGTCTGCAAATGGACAACCTGTCTTACACTACTGGCAATTAGATCAATCTGTCATTCTAGGGATGAAAGATTCTCGTGTACCTCTATTTAAAGACGCTTTAACGTCATTAACAGATAAAGGTTATCATGTCATGTTACGTAATTCTGGGGGACTAGGGATTGTTGCCGATCAAGGTATCTTGAATATTTCATTTATCTTGCCTAACCCTGATACACACACACTTAATATTTCATCAGCCTATGAATTGGTTATGGCAATCATTCAAACAGCCTTTGCTGATTTCTCACAAACCATCGAGGCTAAAGAAATAACAGATTCTTATTGCCCAGGTGATTATGATTTGAGTATCAATGGGCAAAAATTTGCAGGTATCGCTCAACGAAGAATTAAGAATGGTATCAGTGTCATGATTTATCTAAGTGTCAATGGTAATCAACAAGCCCGTGGTGAATTAATGCATGCATTTTATCAAATTGGTCTGGGAGATGACTTTGGCTCAAACGGTTATCCTCCTGTTAATCCTCATTCGATGGCAAATTTAGAAACTTTATTACAAACTGAGCTCTCTATTGATGAAGTCAAATCAAGGGTGACCGCAGCATTTCAACAATTATTTACCACTCCATTAGCCAGCATGGATGAAGAATATTTTACGTCTGATATCGCGACTAATGAGGCAATGGCACGACAAGTTGAACGAATGACTGATCGTAATGAGCTTATTACAACACTTATAGGAGGACTAGATGGAGATATCGTATAAACACCAGCTATTACCCATTGAAAAAGTTTTTAAAGATCCTGTCCATAATGATATTCAAGTACAGCATCAAGTAATATTAGATTTAATTAACGCTAAAGAATTTCAGCGTTTAAGACGAATTAAACAGTTAGGAACGGCTTCGTTTACCTTTCATGGCGGAGAGCATAGCCGTTTTTCACATTCATTAGGAGTATATGAAATCACCCGCCAAATTTGTGATATTTTTGAACGGAATTTTTCTATTGAAAAAGATCCTATTGACGGTTGGAACGATGAAGAACGATTAGTCGCTTTATGCGCTGCGCTACTTCATGATGTAGGACATGGTCCTTATTCACATACATTTGAAGCGATTTTTTCTACTAATCATGAACAGTTTACAGTGGATATTATCACGTCCCCTTTTACTGAAATCTATCAAATATTAAACAAAGTAGAAGATGGTTTTCCACAAAAAGTGGCAAGTGTCATTACAAAACAGTACCCTAATCAACAAGTCGTTCAGATGATTTCCAGTCAAATTGACGCTGACCGAATGGATTACTTATTAAGAGACGCCTATTTTACAGGAACTCAATATGGAACCTTTGATTTAACTCGTATTTTACGTGTCATTCGTCCATATAACAAAGGAATTTGTTTCACTACTAACGGGATGCATGCTGTAGAAGATTATATTGTGAGTCGTTATCAAATGTACATGCAAGTTTATTTTCACCCTGTTTCTCGTGGTATGGAAGTGATTTTAGATCATTTATTAAAATATGCTGAACAACTATTCAAAGAATCACCTGATTTCTTTGAACGAACGTCTCCACTTCTTGTACCATTTTTAGAAAAAAGCGAGACATTGAGTGATTATTTAAAGTTAGACGACCATGTTTTGAATAGTTATTTTATGATGTGGTGTGATCATCCTGATGAAACATTGAGTGATTTATCAAAACGATTTTTAAATAGAAAACCTCTCAAGTCAGTTAAATTTGTCACAGGTAAAGACGAACCTCTCATTGAAGACATGAAACAATTAATTGAAAAAATTGGCTACGATACAGCAATTTATACAGCAATCAACACCAGCTTTGATTTACCATATGATTTTTACCGACCAAATGCCGTCTCTTCACGCACTCAGATTGAGCTAATGGAATATGACGGAACATTAATTGAATTATCCAAACAAAGTTCACTTGTCCGTGCGCTTGCGGGAGAAATACATGGGGATGAACGTTTTTATTTTCCTAAAGAAATGCTAACCCAATCAGATAATCTTTTTAACGATATTTATCGAATGTTTCAATGTTACATTCACAACGGAAAAATTACAAAGCCAAATTAAGGAGAGAACACATTGAGTATAAAACTAGTTGCTATAGATATTGACGGAACATTAATTAATTCTAATCACCAATTAACAGAAAAAACAATCGAGGTTATTAAGAAAAAAGCCGCCGAAGGAATGAAAATCGTCATTGCTTCAGGGCGTCCTTTAATCGGAATGTTAGAGGTCGTTGAACAACTTGGTCTAACAACCGAACATGATTATATTATCAGCTACAACGGAGCGTTGGCAGTCAAAGCTCATAATCATGAACCTTTTGTTGAACATTCACTAACCTATGATGATTTGGTTAGTCTTAACGCACTAAGTAAGGAAGTCAACGCACACTATCATTATGCAGATTTAGAAGCGATTTACACCCCTCATCGTCGCATTAACCCCTACTCTGTTCATGAAGTTACATTAACTGGAATGCCTTTAGAACATCTGCCATTTGAAGAGGTCGATCCATCTAAGAGTATTTGTAAATTAATGTTTATTGATCCTGAAGAAGAAATCACACGCATCATGAAAGAAATTCCTGAATATTTTCATGACCGCTACAATATTGTCAGAAGTGCCCCTTTCTTCTTAGAATTCTTAAATAAAGATGCTAGTAAAGGACTAACCTTAAAGAATCTTGCTGAAAAACTAGCGATCGATCCATCAGAAATCATGGCGATTGGCGACAACGAGAACGATATTTCTATGCTTGAATATGCTGGTCTTGGTGTTGCAATGGGCAATGCGACTGAAAAAACCAAAGAATATGCGCAAAAAATTACGTTATCAAATGATGAAGACGGTGTCGCGTATGCCTTAGAAAACTTTACCAAGTAAGCACTTCTCTTTATTAAGCACTTAATAATTGCTAGAATAGGACTATATGTTATTTCAAGGAGGAAACCAATATGAAAATGGCACATACATGTGTACGTGTAAAAGATTTAGAAGCATCAATTGAGTTTTATGAAAAAGGATTCGGTTTTGAAGTAAGCCGTCGTCGTGAATTTCCAGAACACAAATTCACATTAGTCTACATGGTATTACCTGGCGATGATTACGAGTTAGAATTAACGTATAACTATGATCATGAAGCCTATGACTTAGGTAATGGTTACGGACATATTGCAATTGCAACAGATGATTTAGAAGGATTACATGCTAAACATTCTGAATTAGGATTAAACGTTACACCACTTAAGAACTTACCTGGTGTACCACCTTCATACTACTTTGTTATTGATCCAGATGGCTATAAAGTAGAAATCGTACGCTTCAAAAAATAATGACTAAAAGAAGTTATGGCAAAAATAATTGTCATAACTTCTTTTTATTTCGATCCTTTTTCTGTTAAAATAAAAGTATATATTACTTAAACAAGGAGGCTTAAGATTGAAATCATTCAACAATAGTTTAGAAGAAAAACATTATTTTGAAACACAAGCCACCGAGCAAGAGTTTTTAGCTTGGTATAATCGCCAAGAACAACCCAAATATGAAAAACCATCTGTTACTGTCGATAATGTCTTATTTAGTTACGATAAAGCCTCAGATGATTTAAAAATATTATTAATTCAACGTAACACGCACCCTTATCGCCTATCATGGGCGTTACCGGGAGGATTTGTAAATTCTAACGAATCGACTGAACAAAGTTGCATTAGAGAGACCAAAGAAGAAACCAATGTCTCCATTACCAATGCCAATATTGAACAATTACATACATTCAGTACGCCTCATCGTGACCCACGTGGTTGGGTCATTACCGTCAGCTATTTAGCCTTTATTGGTGAAGAACCTTTAGTTGCTGGAGATGACGCTAAAGAAGCTTACTGGTTTTCTTTAGTAAGAGATAATCATCTTCTTTACCTTAAACACGATAAACAAGAACCTATCATTCTTGATCTCAATACCGAAGCATCTATTGGCCAAAACCAATTAGCCTTTGACCACAGTCAAATCATTTTAAAAGCCTTCAAACGTGTGGAAAATAAAATGTATCATGAACCACGTATTTTGCAAGTTTTAGGAAAAGATTTTTCAATCACAGATGCTAGAAAAGTATTCGCTAAATTTTTAGGTGTTTCTTACCGAAACATTGACCATTCAAACTTCAAAAAATCATTATTGCCTTATCTTAACGAAGTAGGTGAACGTCCTACCGGGATTGGACGCCCATCAAAATTTTATGAATTGACGTTGAACCATTAAGACTAAAACAAATTAAAAATAGCTCGTATTACCTGCTGATTGGTAATACGAGCTGTTTTCTATAAATCATGGTATTCCTTGTAGATATCTTGCTTCTTCATGCCACGTAGTTTAGCAACTTCTTTAATCGCGGCTTTTGAACTTAATTGGTTATCACTCATCAGTGTTTCAACATGTTCCTTAATAGTTAAAGAAAGTTGTTCTTCATGAAGTGTAGACAATTGTTCTTGCCCTCCACCAATCATCAAGCAACATTCACCTTTAATCTCATGTTCACCCAGATATTCTAATAATTCACGAATAGAACCACGTAAATATTCTTCATGAATCTTCGTTAACTCACGACATAAAACAACGGGATGTGTTTCAGGATATATCTCCAACATATTTTCTAATGTCGTTTTCACACGGTAAGGTGATTCATAAATAATTTGCGTTTCTTCACGGCCAATTAATTTTTGAAATATCGCTTTTTGTTCGCCTTTTTTACGTGGTAAAAAGCCAACAAATGTGAATGTATCCGATGGTAACCCTGAAGCAATCAATGCAGTTACTCCTGCTGTGGCACCTGGTAGAGAAATAACACGAATGTTTTCTTCAATGCACGCCTTAACTAAATCATGACCCGGATCACTAATTGATGGCATCCCGGCATCACTCACTTGCGCAATAGATTGACCTGCTTGTAAGTAATCAATTAGCTCTGGTATTCGTTGTTGACTATTATGCTCATGAAAACTAATTTGATTCACTTTAATATCAAAATGATTCAATAATTTTTGTGTATTACGTGTGTCTTCGCTTGCTACAAAGTCAACGGTTTTTAATATGTTTAAAGCGCGATAACTGATATCTTCTAAGTTTCCAATTGGCGTTGGTACAAGATATAAACAACCTTGACTGTCTAATTCTTTATAACTCTTTTGTCTGTTCACAACTTTACTCCTCAAAACATTTATTTTCTACTACATTTCCCTTGAACCAATTAACAAAAAAGTTGGGATCAGGCTACCTGTCTCCCAACTTTTTTCACTTGCGTTCACCGTATATAACATCCAAACAAAAGGCACATTCTTCATCATTTTCACGTCTTGATCCGTAATAAACATTACAAACATGGAATCCTTCTTCATAAATTTTTTCTAGATTCATACGTGATTTTGATAATTCGTTCTTTCCTGATGATGTAGCAGACGCTTCTTTTTCTAACTCCATCAAGCGTGAACGTAAATGTTTATTTTCTACTTCTAAATGGACATTTTTTTCAGTTAAACTTTCAACGGTACTCTTCATTTCGCTTAAACGAAGAAGCATTTGTTTTAAGTCGTTTTCTATATTAGAAAATTCATCATGTAACGTTCTTTTGTCCATTAAACTCTTCCTTTTGCTAAAACTTTTATTTCCTCATGATCGTAATCAATCGGTACTTCTTTTCCAAATAGTCTTACTTTAATCACACGATCAAGTAAATTCAAACCTACCACACGGCCTTTTCCATCCGGTGTTTCTACTTCATAACCATAATCGGGTAACTCGCGACGTGCTTCTTCATACATATCATTTTCGTATTTTAGGCAACACATTAAACGACCACATAATCCTGATATTTTGGTTTGATTAAGTGATAAATTTTGATCTTTCGCCATCTTAATTGATACCGGCATAAAATCCCCTAAGAAGGTTGAACAACATAAGGGGCGACCACATGGACCAATGCCTCCCAAAATTTTCGCTTCGTCTCTAATACCTATTTGACGCAACTCAATTCTCGTTCTAAATTCAGACGCTAAATCTCTTACTAAATCACGAAAATCTACTCGACCATCTGATGTAAATTGAAACATTAACTTAGCGCGATCAAATGAATAATCTGCTTTAGCTAGTTTCATTTCTAAACCATGCTCTTTAATTTTCACTTTTGCTAACTTAAACGCATGATTAGCATCTTTAATGTTTTGTGCCTCTTGTTCTAAATCTTTTTTTGTTGCACTACGAAGGATACTTTTTAATCCTTCAGGTAGTTCTTCTTTAGATAATTCACGCTCTGCAATTGCGACATAGCCTAACTGTTGATTTTTATCAGTTTCGACTAAGACACGTTCATTATATGAGTATGTTTTATTAGCTTCTCCTAAAAAATAGTAAATTTGTCCTGCTTCTCTAAAACGAACTCCGACAACTTTAACCATAGCGCTCACCTCATTTTCTTAAGACATGTAATACCAATTGTTCTAACGTTACTTGGAACGGGACATTTACCTGCCATCTCTGCTCAGCTTGTAACACTTCTGTGGTCACACTCGCAATATCAGCTGCTGACCAATTGGCTAATTCTTTAAAGTTTGCTGTCTTTTCTCCTTGTATAAATAGGATTAAATAAGCAATCATTAATTGAAAACATCTGCTTTGCTGATGTTTGTCTTTACAATGTTTAACCACATGTTGCTGAATATATACAAAGCTGTAGGCATCTCGTTTAATTAAGTAATGTAACCACTTCTCCACTATCTCTTGTAATTCATTGAACCATTCATCGCTTGATAATGCAAGTACTGTTTGTTTATCCGTTGTCATCTCACTCAGTACATCTACCATTACTTCAGCCACTCCAGACTCTAAGAGGTCTTGACGAAATAACGCTTTAGGTAATGGTTCAAAAAAAATGGTTTGACAACGCGATTGAATAGTCGCTAAGACGCGTTCTTTATTTTCTGTAATAAAAACAATTTCTAGCTGTCCACTAGGCTCTTCAATAAACTTCAACAAACTATTGGCTGCCTGAGGCGTCATTTTTTCTGCTTGAGAAATAATCAAAAATTGTTTTGAACGCTCTAATCCACTTTTACCAAAATGAGATTTTATTTGCGCCATTTGATCTATCTTGATACTTTGTCCATCAGGTATTATCAAATGAACATCTGGATGATTACCTTCTTCAATCCTTAAACAATTCATACAATTACCACAAGCTAACGGTTCATTATCACAAAAATAACACTGAGCTAACCATGTAGCTGTATCCAATTTCCCCGTGCCAGCACCACCATCGAACAAGTAGGCATGAACGAGTTGATTCTTTTCAATCACTTTTTTTAAAAAGCGATAGATATTCGGTTGTTTTGCTTGAATTTCTATCATTAGAATTGATGAAAACTATCGACTGGCAGTACAAAGACCGTTGCGCCACCAATTGGCACTTTGATGGTTGTCCCAATAAAGGTATCAATCGTAGGATCAATACTAGTAGTTGGGTTAGGCATATATTGCTCTCTAGCCTCACACGTTTCTTTAATTAATTCCAATACTTCTTCCACACGTTCATCTTCAATCCCAATAATAAAGGTTGTATTTCCTGACTTCAAAAAACTACCTGTTGTCGATAATTTTGTCGCACGAACATTGGTTTCTGTAAATTTTTTAGATAAACGATGTGCATCTTGATCTTGTATAATCGCTAGTACTATTTTCATTCTCTTTCCACCTTTCTATGAGTTTCTTCTAGAAAAAGCGCCCTTTAATGGTTTTTAGACATTCTGTGACAACTGTATTTAAATCCTTACGCGCATTGATTGTCACAATACGTTCTGGATCTTGTTCAGCTAATTTGATGTACGCATGTTGAACACGCTGATGAAAAACTGCACTCTCTTGATCTAAACGATCTAATTGATCTACTGTACGTCCACGTCGAATACGTTCCAAACCAGTATCTGAATCTACATCTAAATATAAAGTTAAATCTGGTAGTAGCCCTTCTGTTGCAAATTCATTAATTGACAATACAGGCTCCATTCCTATTTTGCGTCCGGCTCCTTGATAGGCTAGCGAGCTATCAACAAAACGATCACATAAAATGACTTTCCCTTCATTTAGAGCAGGAATAATACGTTCTACCAAATGTTGACGACGTGCTGCAGCATACAGTAATGCTTCCGTACGAGCATCCATCTCAACGTTCTTTGGATCTAAAATAACTTTTCTAATTTCTTCAGCGATTGGAATACCACCTGGTTCTCTTGTTAACACCACTGTTTCTTTCCCCAGTTCATTTTTTAATAACGTTTCCAATCTTTTAACAACACTTGTCTTGCCTGCGCCATCTGGACCTTCTACTGTGATAAAAATACCTCTCAAATTGCTCGCTCCTATCATTATGTTCCTAACTTAATTTTACTTGATAAATCAAAACTTGTCTATTTGATTCCTACATTTCTCGGCGACCTTCAACAGCTTTTAATAAAGTAACCTCATCTGCATATTCAATGTCACTCCCTACAGATAAACCATGTGCCAAACGAGTAACTTTAATTCCAGCTGGTTTAATCAGACGAGATAAGTACATGGCCGTTGCTTCACCTTCTGTTGTGGCGTTCGTCGCAATAATGACTTCTTCAATTTCTTCATTGTGTAAGCGTTGGATCAAACTTGTGATATTGATATCATCTGGACCCGTTCCATCCATGGGTGACAACACACCATGCAGTACATGATATTGTCCACGATATTCGCGCATCTTTTCCATTGACATTACATCTTTTGATTCTTCTACAACTAGTACAACTGATTTATCACGTGAAGTGTCCTGACAAATGGAACATACTGCACTCTCCGTAATATTGCCGCACACATCACAATAGTGCAAATCACGTTTGACACTAATCAATGCCTTAGCAAATTCTGTCACATCTTCTTCTTTCATATCAATCGTATAAAAGGCTAAACGAGCAGCCGTTTTAGCACCAATTCCTGGTAATTTCATATAACTTTCTATCAATTTAGCAATGGGGGTAGGATAATGCATGTTTTTCCTCTTTTCTATTTCCTAAACGTTTTAAAAAGAGCTGTGACATATTATCACAGCTTTTTTATCTATCAAATTTATTTGGTCAAATGGGTAGTTTATCTCCACTCAACCATTTTGCTTAATCCGGATTTCAGGCGAAACTTCAGTCACTTTTTAGAATCCTGGTAAACCTTTAGTATATTTACCCATGGTTGCTTCTGAATCCACCGTCACTTTTTGGATAGCGTCATTCACTGCTGTGATGATTAAGTCTTGTAACATTTCTGGATCTTCTGGATCGATAACTTCTGGCTTGATATCTAAATTCAACATTTCTTTTTTACCGTTAAATGTTACCGTTACTAAATCATTAGCCGTTGTCCCTGTATATGTTTTC
Organism: Vagococcus xieshaowenii; assembly: GCF_004792515.1. Taxonomy (NCBI): domain Bacteria; kingdom Bacillati; phylum Bacillota; class Bacilli; order Lactobacillales; family Enterococcaceae; genus Vagococcus; species Vagococcus xieshaowenii. The sequence continues at coordinate 1,476,663 of NZ_CP038865.1, forward strand.
GATTCTAATGTCTCTTGAGCAACTGCCATTTCTTTTTGCATTTTTTGCATTTGCTTCATCATACCTTGCATATTTCCCATTCCACGCATCATTATTAAATTCCTACTTTCTTTTATTAATTATTATCTATAATTTTTCTATTCTTCTGAAATTTCAACTAAGTCTTCACCAAAAAATTCGATTGCTTTTTCCACAACTTGTTCACTTGCTTGTTGATCATTAAGTTCTGGGACGTTAACTTCTGAACTAATAGTTGCTTCTTGTTTTTTATCAAAAGGGTGTTCCTTTAGATAGTCATTTCGCAACATTGCCCAACTTACTTCTGGAATAAAGACAGCTTTTAATGGTTTTTGAATTAATCGCTGTAAGTTAGTTTGAATCGCTTGTTGCAACGAGTCATCATTATTAAGCATATGACAAACAAAATCACTGTCAAATGTCACCACCACTTCTGTGCTACTAGCTGCCACCGGATGACTATTACGGATCATCCCACGTTCACGGGTTGATAACATTTGTAACAAGTCACTCCAAACATCTTGCGTTTCACGTAAGCTTTCACGTGTGGCTTCTCTTAAAACATTATAAACTAAACCTTTAGGTAATTTATATTGACTTGGTTTAGCTTTTGCGGGTGTTTGTGGCGCCGAAACATTACTAACAGTTACACCTGTTTGTTTAACTTGTTCTAGTTGTTGACGTAACTCAGTAATTTGTTGTTGTAATTGTTGCCATTCGTCTGAAGATACACCGGCTTGATTTTGGGGTATCTCACCCTCTTTAGGCGCTTGCGTCAATCTTAATTTAGCCAATTTTACGGTTACTACTTCTAGGTAAACCGTTGAATGAGTGCTAATCTTTAGCTGTTGTTGCGCTTCACTTAACAAATCAATATAACGATATATTTTTTCATTCGACAATGTGTTAGCCAATTCTTTGAATGGGTCTGATACATATCCCCGTTGTAATCGTAAAAATTCCGGTGCTTGTTTATAAACCAGTAAATCACGACTATATAACAACACATCTTCAATAAATCGATTAGCTTCTTTACCTTCAGACAATATCTTTTGAACACCTGATAATGCGGCTTCAACTTCGCCATTCGAACAATCCATTAAGTATTGATCCATCATTTCATGTGTCAGACTCCCTGTTACTTGCAACGCATCTTGCTCTGTTAAGCGCTCATCACTAAAAGATAATGCTTGATCTAACAAGCTTAACGCATCACGCATCCCACCTTCTGCAGCACGCGCTATTATATAAAGACTCTGATCATCATATGAAATAGCCATATCATTCAAAATATAACCCAAATGTTCTACAATATCTTCTGTTTGAATACGTTTAAAGTCAAACCGTTGTGTTCTTGAAATAATCGTAGCAGGAATTTTATGTGGTTCAGTAGTCGCTAAAATAAATAACACATTTTGTGGAGGTTCTTCCAATGTTTTTAACAACGCATTAAAGGCGCCTGTCGATAGCATATGGACCTCATCAATAATGTACACTTTATAAGAAACTTGCGTCGGTGCATATTTAACTTTCTCACGAATTTCACGGATTTCATCTACACCATTATTACTTGCCGCATCAATCTCAATCACATCATTCAGACGACCTTCTGTAATTTCTTTACAAATATGGCATTCATTACATGGCTCTCCATCCACTTGATTAGGGCAGTTAATCGCTTTGGCAAATATTTTTGCCGCACTCGTCTTACCTGTTCCTCGTGGTCCAGTAAATAGATACGCATGAGAGGTTTTGTGTTGTGATAATGCATTTTTTAATGTTTGAGTCACTGCTTTTTGCCCCACAATATCATCAAATCGTTGGGAACGCCAAACGCGATACAATGCTTGATATGCCAATTTGACCTCTCTCCTTCTCTTCTAATAAATAAAAAACACCTCTTTCTATTATACGAAATTTTTAGACAAAAAACTATCATTAATCTTTCAGACTTATTTAATAACATAACGATTTATCAAAAGTTTGATGTTTCCAATGCTTTTAATTTGTCCAATAACTTAATAGGTTGATACAATGTAGCTATAAAAATAGGAATGGAGTGTTTATTTTATGGGATTAATTAAAGCAGCTGTTTCAACTATTTCTGGTGGCTTAGCCGATCAATGGCTTGAGGTCATTGAACCTGATAATCTAACAAATCGTACATTAATGACAAAAGGCGTCTTAATGGTTAGAGATCGTAAAGGTTCAAACACAAAACGCTCTGACGGTGTCATCACTGATGGCTCTGTGATTCATGTCTACCCAAATACTATGATGTTATTAATTGACGGTGGTAAAGTCATCGACTATACCGCTGAAGAAGGTTACTACACCGTTAAAAATGAAAGTGCGCCTTCTTTATTCAACGGCAACCTAAAAGAAGCCATTAAAGAATCCTTTAGCCGTTTCAAATTTGGTGGTGGTTCTCCACAAAATCAACAAGTGGTTTATATTAACTTACAAGAAATTACAGATATTAAATTTGGCACAAAAACGGCATTAAACTATTTTGATAACTTTTATAATGCTGAATTATTCGTACGTGCCCATGGTAGTTATTCAATTAAGATTACTGACCCTATTTTATTCTACGGAAATGTGGCATCTAAATCCAATCCACAAATTGAAGCAGATGGCTTAGCAGAACAATATGCAGATGAATTCTTATCAGCCTTACAAACAACTATTGGTCAAATGTCTGTCGACGGTACACAAGTGAGTCATTTAATTTCTAAATCAACTGAATTAAGTGAACACATGGGTAATGTTTTAGATGACAAATGGACAACGTTGCGTGGTATTGAAATTATTTCAGCTGCTGTTGCTAGTATTTCTTACGATGATACATCTAAAGAATTGATCAATATGCGTAATAAAGGTGCGATGTTAGGTGATGCTAATATTCGTGAGGGCTATGTTCAAGGCTCTATTGCAAGTGGTATTGAAGCAGCTGGTTCTAATACAGCCGGTGCTGGTACTACTTTCATGGGTATGGGTATGGGCATGAACGCTGGCGGTGGCTTCATGGGAGAAGCTTCAAAAACTAATCGTGAAATGGCAGCTGCTCAAGCAGCAAACAATACAGCTAACACTACAAGTACAAACGCAGATGAATGGACATGTCCAACTGATGGTGCTGTAAACACTGGTAAATTCTGTTCTGAATGCGGTGGGGCAAAACCAGCTTCACCAGGGTCTGGTATCCAAATGCGTTGTGGTGCTTGTCAAGAAGTAGTCACAATTAACGGTTCAATGCCTAAATTCTGTCCTGAATGTGGGCAACCATTTTCTGGAACAGCCATTTAATGCTTCACCTAGTAACGCAATAAAGGAGCGATTTTATGAGTGAAGTAATGATACATAAATGTCCCAATTGTGACGGGCCATTAACATTCAACCCAACGACTCAGTTGTTTCATTGCGAGTACTGTTCTGGTGATTTTACCGAAGAAGACATAACGTCTCTTGTGACATCTACTTCTGAACACGTTGAGGTTGAAGTTCCTGATGAAACAACTGAAGATCCAAATGATACAACTATCGGCACCTTAGAACTCTTTAGTTGTCCGACTTGTGGCGCTGAAGTGGTGACAGAATCAACCACCGCCGCCACATTCTGTTATTATTGTCATAATCCTGTTGTACTCTCTGGACGAGTAAGCGGGGAATTTTTACCTGAGTCTGTCGTTCCTTTTGCTATTGAGCGTAAAGAAGCGATTGAGGCATTCTTAAAGTGGGGGAAATCAAAGAAATTTGTCCCTAAAGATTTCTTTGACAACGAACAAGTCGAAAAAATATCTGGCGTTTATTTTCCCTATTGGGTCGTAGATGGCGATATGAGTGGCACATACCGGGCAAACGCCAAAAATACTCGTATTTGGATTGCTGGTGATTTAGAAATGACGGAAACAAAATACTTCAATGTTGTCCGTGAGGGGCAAGTTTCCTTTAAAAATTTAGTAAAAAATGCTTTAAAGAAAAATTCAAAAGTGGCAATGATTGATTCTGTTCAACCGTTCGATCTATCAAAAGCGAAACCTTTTTCAAGCAAGTATTTATCAGGGTTTCTAGCGGACAAACGGGACGTAGAATATGAAGACATTAAAGGCGAAGTTCAAGCCGAACTACAATCTTACGGGACATCTGTTATCAAAAATACTGTTACAGGTTTTACACAAGTTTATCAAGAAAGTATGAATTTCCCTAAATTTGAAGATAAGCAAAAATACGTACTATTACCTATTTGGATTTTAACGTATCGTGGCAAAAACACGCCACCTGATGAACCTTTCTATTACGCAATGAATGGTGAAACTGGAAAAATTAGCGGGAAGCTACCTGTTGATAAAAAACGTTTGTTCTTCCGGTCAGCCTGGATTTTTGCACTTATCTTCATTTTGTTATTGATTGGAGGTTGGTTCATATGAAATTAGCCATAAAATACTACACTATGCTACTTTTCGGTCTAGTATTTTTCCTGTTTCCAACACCCCAACATGCTGCAAATGAGATTAAAGTACTTGACCATGCCGGACTTTTTACCTTGGAAGAAAAAGCGAAAGTTGAACAAGAAGTAAAATCATTTATTGCTGCAACAAACATGGATGCCGTCGTTTTAACGATCAATAATGCAGAAGGTTATGCAACTCGTGACTATGCTGCTGATTTTTACGATTACAACGGATACGGTATCGGCAAACATTTCGACGGATTTATTTTCATTATTGATATGGATAATCGTGAATTTTACGTAGTGACCTCTGGTAAGACCCATGCGTTATTAAGTGATTCACGAATTAATACGATACTAGATAACGCTGAACCTTATATGCGTAACGGCAATTATGCCCTAGCCAGTCAATCGGTTATTAACACAATTGAGCAGTTTAATTTAGAAGGTATGCCAAATGGTTATATTTATAATGAAGAAACCGGTCAATTAATTAAACAGAAAAAAATTACTGGCCTAGAATTTTTATTCGCGTTTGTCATTGCTAGTATCGCAGCCATCGCTGCTTACGCAAGCGTCAACACTAAGTATTCATTAAAGAAAAGTACCTATTCATACCCGTATACAAGTCAAGGACAACTTAATTTGTCTACTCAAAAAAACGATTTGGTCGACGTTCGTGTTACTAAACGTTTTATTCCACGCCCAACTACCACTCGTGGGACTACTACAAGAGGTGGCGGTTCCTTTACTTCAGGAAGCGGACGCTCACATGGTGGCGGCGGTAGAGGGTTTTAATAACTATTAAAAAACTCGCGGGTTCATTCGAATTGAATGAACCCGCGAGTTTTTAATTTATTTTATCAATCGTTTCTATTTTTCTGTCAATTCAGCTAATAATGAGTACAAAAAAAGGCACATAGCCAGACTACTTAGTGCTGCTTCCTTCCGGACCTGACACAATTCATAGCCTAACTATTGCCAAATATTATTCTACCCTATCTTCAAACAAAATGCTAGTCTTTTTTCAAATTTTCTTCTTTCAATAATTTCGCACGTTTCGCTAATTTATGTGCTTTCTTTTTTTCACGAATTTGTTTAAAAAAATCCGTCAATAATTGGCTACATTCTTCTTCTAGAACCCCTTGTTCTATCACTACTTGATGATTCAAACGTTCATCGCTAAGTAGCTGATACAAGCTCTCAGTCGCACCACCCTTAATATCAACTGCGCCGTAATAAACTTGCTCTATTCTCGATAACACAATAGCCCCACTACACATTACACAAGGCTCAAGTGTCACAAATAAATCACAACCTTCAAGACGCCAACTGCTTAATGTTTGGCAAGCATCTTGAATAGCCATCATTTCCGCATGCGTAATCGCATTTTGCGTAGTCTCTCGTAAGTTATGACCTCTTCCTACAATAACACCTTCATATACGACGACCGCTCCTATTGGCACCTCTCCTTTCGCCTGTGCTCGTTTGGCTTCCTTCATTGCTTCTTCCATATAGTATACTTTCTCATCTAGCGTATACACACGTTGTTCTTTTGTCATCTTCTTTCCCTTCTCGTTCATCTCAATAGGTTTATTTTACCATAAAATAATTTTTAGAATTTCATTTCATGCAATAAAAAAGTACCAACGTTCTTCCTATAGATAAGAACGTTGGTACTAATATTTCATTAAGGCTTATTACTTCACACTAATGTAATAAATGCCCTTCTTTTAATTTAGCATTTAATTTTCTGAAAACAGTTGTTACTTGGGGAGCTAATAAATAACCTACTACTAAAAATACCGCACCTACAATTAAAAGAATCGTCATATATTTCGTCGCATTTGGCCAATATATACCACCTGTGGTTTCTCTTAATAAATTAACCGCATAGGTAAATGGTAAAAACGGGTTAATCATATTAAAGAATTTACCCGACATTTGAATAGGAAAATTTCCTCCTCCAGCAGAAATAGATAGCACGAGAATAATAACTGCTAGGCCTTTTCCTAAGTTACCAAACAAATGTACTAATACATAAACCATCGACATAAATACTACACCAATCATTAATGTAAACAAGAAGTTCCACCATGGATTTACCATATAAGCATTTAGTAAGAAACGATTACCTAATGCTACGATAGAAGCTTGAGCGATACCTACTGTTAAGAATGTCATAAAGCGTGAAACAAACTGTTGTCTCATACTATATTTTTTCTTTTGTTTATCATCAAGATGAACCACCGTTGTCGCAATACTTGAAAATAAAACAGCTCCTACCCACAAGCATAACGCTGTATAAAACGGTGCACTAGCTGAGCCATAATTAGGTACTGGATAAATATCCTTTTGTTTGATTTTTACAGGACTAGACAAGAAATCACTCTCAGCATTGGCATCTTTTTTAAGCAAGTTAATAATAGACCCTAAATCAACATTATTTTGACCCTTACGAACTAAATCAGCTGCTTTTTGAATACCTGAACGAACATCTGGCCATTCATCTTTAACGAAATCAGATGATAACGCCAATGCTTCTTCAATTTCAGGCATTTTACCATTAACTGTATTTAGCGTTTCTGTTAATTCTTTTTCAATTTTAGGCCAATCATTTTGATAAAAATTAACCCCTTGATTCATTTTTTCTTCTAGTTTAGGTAAATCATTTTGATAAAAATTTGCAGCTTTATTTATTCCACCAATAATGGTGGACATATTATCATTTAGTAACGTATTAGCCGTATGAATTTCTTCTTTAATTTTTGGTAACTCACCTTGATAATTATTGAAGAAGGTTAATGCTTTGTTTATTGTATCTGTTGTATCGGTCATCACATCATCAAGTTGTGCTAACATATTTTGTTTATCAATTTTACTTGTTAGCGTATTAGCTATTCCTAGCATCTCTGAAACATTGCCTATAATCGTTGTGATGGTTGACTGAATCGTTGGCAAGTCGCTTTCTAATTGATTAGCTTGTGCACCTACATTGCCAGCTGCTTGACTTATCGCTTGTATGTTTTGTTTAATTTCTTCTGCACTCATAGAATCAAAACGATTCAACGTATCGGTAATCAAATCATTGACACCTTGGCCTACTGTCTGTAGTTTTTTCAATCTATCGACAACTGGTTGTAAACTATTACTACCTGCTAAATCCATTAACTTTTCTAATGTATTCATCACACTTGTGATAATTTGAGATTGTTTATTAAGATGTCCTTGAATTCCCATAAGAATTGTTTTAATCTTCGCCTTACTTTGATCATTAAAATCTGTTTCATTTAAAAATTGGCTCAAATCATTCGCCGCATTATTGACACTTTGGCTTACTAATATTAAAACGTTCAACCCAGATGTGATCCCTTGACCAATTTGAGGTAATGCTTCTTTAACTTTACCCACTTCATCAATAACTGTTGGTAAGGTATTATTGGCTTGATCAACAAATTGATTCACTTGTGGCAACATCTCTTGTGCTTGTTCGATAATTTTTAAACCCTTTTTAGAGGTATCTATTGCCTTATTTAACGTCTCAACAATTTGATCAAATTCTTCATCAATCGTTTTAATTTGTTTACCAGCATCTACTATTTGATCAGTTTTACCTTGAAGGGATACAACTAGTTCACCAGCTTTTTTGATTTCTGGCATTTTCTCATTCAACAAGACTAGTTTATCGCCCACTTCTTTAACTTTCGGTAAATAATCCACCACTTCATTTGCTTTATCTAATTTTTCTTTATACTCAGGGAATTTATCGTTTAATTCAGTAATTTTATTCGTATAACCATCAATCTCAGCCAAATGATCATCCACTAATAAAATTTTACTTGTCACTTTATTTAACATAGGTAAACTTTCGTCAATCTTATAACCTGCATCATTTAATGTTTGAAAGACTGTTTTACTTACCGTATCGATAAATTCGGTTGAAATAGTAGACTGAATCGTACTTGCACCTTTATCGGTCACTTTAGGTGCAATGGCATTGATTTTTTGGTTCACTTGGTACTCAATTTCTGGTTTTTTTATTTCACCATTCACAAAACTTAATAAATTCTTTGAAAAATCACTAGGAATTAATATCCCTGCATAGTATTCCCCACTTTTAACCCCTTTATTAAGTTCTGCTTTGGAGTTAACAAATTGCCAAGAAAAACTATCATTTTTCTTCAAATTTGCAATCATCTCATCTCCAATATTAACCGATTGATCCATCACACCAGCTTGTTTATCTTCGGATAAAATGGCAACTTTAATATCACCCGTATTAGAGTACGGATCCCACAACGCCGCGATATTAAACCACGCATATAATGAAGGAATAATCATCAATGCGATTATTAATAGTAATGTTAATTTATTTTGATAAACACGTCGCCAATCTAGGCGATATAACTCCAACACTTTTTTCATTCGACTCATCTTTATACCTTCCTTACTCATTATTCCAATCATGGAATACCACATTTTTTTTCACACCAAAAACTTCTTCCATTATTAATTTCACATTAACAGATTTTAAATGGTTTATCCATACAACATCGGCTTCATTAAAATATTTTGCAATAACTTGATGACCTTCTTTAGCTTGTACCCCAAAATTAGCAAATGCCTCTTCTAATATGCCAGAATTAGATAGCGAAATAAATTCGCCTTCAATCGCTGAAACCACATCATATAGTGTGATTGACTCCAATGATTTATCTAATTTAAAGCCACCATTATTCCCAGTTGCTCCAGAAATAATATTAGCAACCACTAATTTTCTTAATAATTTTTGAACATAACTTTTTGATAAATTTAATTTCTGATAAATACTTTCTGATGATAGAGCAATTTCAGGCTCTTGAGTTGCCATCAGTGCGACAACGGCAATGGCTTGTTCTGTTGCAAATGTTAATTTCATTTTTTCACCTTCATTATAGACTTTTTTTATCTACAATGATTATAGACTTTTTTTATCCATAATACAACTATTTATTTTCAAGAAACTATCATTTTTTATTTCAAGAACACGATTTGTAATTTTTTGTCTTTTTTTTCTCAAATAATTTAGGCTGATACATTCTTTATTTCATACTTATCCCCATGTAAACAAATAAGAAAACACGTCACACTACACTTCTTAATAGTTTTCCACACTATCCACAAAACACAAACGGTAGTATTTACCGAACGTTCGGGACACAATATATTGTGTTTTTCCTTTGACTTTTAATTAAATGACGGTATACTTAGTATTATAAAACAAATCGCACGGAGGTAACCACAATGAATGAATTAACGCTATATACCAAAAATAATTGTCCTCAATGTAAAATGACAAAACGCTTTTTAAGCGAAAAACATTTATCATATAATGAAATCAATATCGATGAGCAACCACAATATGTTGATTGGTTAAAAGAACAAGGACATCGTTCAGTTCCAGTATTAACCAATAGTGCTGTAACAATTGTAGGTTTCCGACCTGATCAATTGCGTGCATTGGCGGTTTAATATAATGAAACTTGTCTATTTTACCTTAACTGGGCAAACTCGTCGCTTCATTAAGAAATTAGACGCCCCATCATATGAAATTGATCCAACAAATCCTTTCAATGAATTGAAAGAGCCTTATATTCTAGTCGTTCCTACTTATGACGAAGACGTTACAGAAGTAGTGAACGATTTTATTGAGTACAAAACAAATCGTGAAAATATTCTTGGTGTCGCAGGTGGTGGAAACCGAAACTTTGCGGACCTTTTTATTTTTACTGCCAAAGATATATCTCGTGATTATAACATCCCTCTATTATTCGAATTTGAATTTAGTGGCACGGAAGAAGATGTAAAAAACTTTAAGAAAGTAGTGAAGGAAATTGAGTCTAAAAGAACTAAGTAATGTTACTTATTTTGAACTAAATAACGAAATCAATCGTCCTGTTAATGGTCAAATTCCATTGAACAAGGATAAAGAGGCTTTAGATGCTTTCTTTAAAGAAAATGTTGAACCTAATACTATGACATTCAACACAGTCGAAGAAAAAATTAATTATTTAATCGCACATGAATTTATCGAATCTGAATTTATTGAGAAGTATTCCATGACATTTATTACGTCATTATATGATTATTTATTTGCTCAAAACTTTGAATTCAAATCATTCATGGCCGCATATAAATTTTATTCACAATATGCATTAAAAAGTAATGATGGCTCAATGTACTTAGAGCGCTACGAAGATCGTGTTGCCTTTAATGCCTTGTACTTTGCCGATGGTAACGAATCGCTAGCAATGAATATTGCTGAAGAAATGATTTATCAACGCTATCAACCGGCTACTCCTTCGTTTTTAAATGCTGGTCGTAAACGTCGTGGTGAATTAGTTTCATGTTTCCTACTACAATTAACTGATGACATGAATAGCATTGGGCGTGGCATTAACAGTGCGCTGCAATTATCACGTATTGGTGGTGGTGTTGGAATTTCACTTTCTAACCTACGTGAAGCTGGTGCTCCAATTAAAGGCTATGAAGGCGCGGCAAGTGGTGTGGTTCCCGTTATGAAATTGTTTGAAGATAGCTTCAGCTATTCTAACCAATTAGGACAACGTCAAGGAGCCGGTGTGGTTTATTTAGACGTTTTCCATCCAGATATTGAAATGTTTCTTTCTACTAAAAAAGAAAATGCGGATGAAAAAGTACGAGTTAAAACACTTTCATTAGGTTTAACTGTCCCTGATAAATTTTATGAGTTAACTCGTAAAAATGAAGACATGTACTTATTTAGCCCTTATAGTATTGAACGTGAATATGGTGTTCCGTACTCATACATGAACATTTCGGAAAAATACGATGAATTAGTCGCTAACCCTAATATTCGTAAAACAAAAATTAAAGCACGTGATTTAGAAAACGAAATCAGTAAATTACAACAAGAATCTGGTTACCCTTATATTATCAATATTGATGAAGCCAACCGTCAAAATCCAATTGATGGCAAAATCATTATGAGTAACTTATGTTCTGAAATTTTACAAGTTCAAACCCCCTCTGTCTTAAATGATCGACAAGAATATGAAGTAATGGGTACAGATATTAGCTGTAACTTAGGGTCAACTAATATTCCTAACTTAATGAACAGTCAAGATTTTGGACAATCTGTTCGAACAATGACACGTGCATTAACCTTTATTACGGATGCTTCAAGTATCGATGCTGTCCCTTCTATTAAGAATGGAAACAGCTTAAATCATACAATTGGTTTAGGTGCAATGGGCTTACATTCATACTTTGCTAAAAACCAAATGGCTTATGGTTCACCAGAATCAATTGAATTCACTGATGTTTATTTTAGCTTATTAAATTACTGGACATTAGTTGAAAGCAATCAAATTGCAAAAGAGCGCGGTCAATCTTTCCATAATTTCGAACATTCAGATTATGCGTCTGGAAAATATTTCGAACGTTACATCAACGAACCAGTATTACCTCAATCTGATAAGATTAAAGAACTATTTGAAGGTATTTTTGTGCCAAATGCCGCTGATTGGCAAGCATTAAGCGAAGCTGTACAAACAAATGGCTTATACCATCAAAACCGATTGGCAGTAGCTCCTAACGGCTCAATTTCTTATATTAACGATACAAGCGCAAGCATTCATCCTATTACTCGTTTAATTGAAGAACGCCAAGAAAAGAAAATCGGAAAAATTTATTACCCAGCACCATATTTAAGTAATGAAACACTTCCTTACTATACCTCTGCTTATGATATGGATATGCGTCGCGTCATTGATGTTTACGCTGCCGCTCAAAAACACGTAGACCAAGGAATGAGTTTAACATTATTCATGCGTTCTGAACTGCCAGAAGGCTTATATGAATGGAAAGCTGATACAACTAAACAAACAACACGTGACCTAAATATTTTACGTCACTATGCCTTCCATCAAGGAATTAAATCAATTTATTATGTCCGTACTTTCACTGAAGACGAAGAAGAAATCGGAAGTAACCAATGTGAAAGCTGTGTCATTTAGAGGAGGAATTGGACGATGAGTCGTGAAGAAACATATTATGCTGCGATAAACTGGAATGCCATTGAAGATATTATTGATAAATCAACTTGGGAAAAATTAACTGAACAATTTTGGTTAGATACGCGTATCCCTCTTTCAAATGATTTAGATGATTGGCGTAAATTATCTCAACAAGAAAAAGATTTAGTCGGCTATGTATTTGGTGGACTAACCTTATTAGATACCGTACAATCTGAAAGTGGTGTCGAGGCGATTCGTAACGATTGTCGCACTCCTCATGAAGAAGCGGTATTAAACAACATTCAATTTATGGAATCTGTTCATGCTAAAAGTTATTCATCTATTTTTAGTACCTTGAATACAAAATCAGAAATTGATGAAATTTTCGAATGGACAAATACAAACGAGTTTCTGCAAAAGAAAGCCAAAATGGTCAATGATATTTACCGTACGGGTTCTGCTTTGGAGAAAAAAGTAGCAAGTGTTTTCTTAGAAACTTTCTTATTCTATTCAGGATTCTATACCCCTCTTTATTACTTAGGTAATAATAAATTACCTAACGTTGCAGAAATCATCAAATTAATTATTCGTGATGAATCTGTGCATGGCACGTACATTGGCTACAAATTCCAATTGGGATTCAATGAATTATCTGAAGAAGAGCAACAGCAAATGGAAGACTGGGTATACAACCTATTATATGATCTTTATGAAAATGAAGAACGTTATACAGAGTTATTATACGACGGCGTTGGTTGGACAGAAGAAGTAAAAACTTTCTTACGTTACAATGCCAATAAAGCTTTAATGAATTTAGGCTTTAATGCTTTATTCCCAGATACTGCAAACGATGTTAACCCGATTGTCATGAATGGTATTTCAACGGGTACTTCTAATCATGATTTCTTTTCACAAGTCGGAAATGGTTACCTATTAGGTAGCGTTGAAGCAATGAAAGACGATGATTACTTAATCGGCATGTAAAAAAAGTAGCAATCAAAAATTGTTTATCAATTTTTGATTGCTACTTTTTTCAGTTAACTAACATGATTAATTCATCTAACTGTTGGATATGATAGGTTGGTTGAATTTTTTTTCCTACTTTTTCATTAGAATACCAACATGTATCAATCCCCACTTGATTACCACCCAATATATCAGCTGACAAGCTATCTCCTATCATTAAGATATCTTGTAAGTCTTTCTCCTCAATTGAGCCTAAAACGTGTTTAAAGAACAACGGTGATGGTTTTTGATAGCCAATTTCTTCTGAGATAAAGATCTCATTAAAATACGCTTCTAAACCAGCTTTTTGGATTCGTTTTTTTTGTGTAACAGCCACCCCATTCGTTACTACATACAATTGTTTTTCTTTTTTTAGTTGATCTAATACTTTTTTGGCATTAGGCATAAAAAAAATCTCTTCTGTTAAAAAAGAACGAAACATTTGGTCCATCGCTTTACCATCAACTTCTAAATCTAATTGTTGGAACAATTCAACAAAACGCTGAGATAATACGTAGTCACGTTCCACTTTTCCTTGCTCCAAAGCTAACCACAATGCTTTATTTTTGTTATGATACATAGTAAATAATTCTTGCTGCCATTCAATAGCATGTTGTTCTAATACTTTACGTAAAGCATATTGTTCGGCTTGATCAAAACTCAAAATGGTATTATCTAAATCCAATAGTAAGGTTGAATAACTCATTTGCTCCTCATTTCTAAAAAAGCCGCCCAGTAATGGACGACTGTTGTGTTTATTTAAAATAATGTTTCACTTGTTCTAATGCGTCATCTTTCATAATTAATTGACCATATTCTTTAAGTAATTCAGGTGATTTTGGGCTAATATGACCAAATTCTAATATACAAGCAATGTCATTTTTAATCGCTCTATCTGATTTTAATTTTGTTAAAAATTTCATTGATAAATAATAACGATGATTCAACACATACAAATCTGTCAAATTATCTTCAAAATGATATGTGTCTACCATTCTAATTAAATCTTCAAATGATAAAAATTCAAAAACATAATCTAACACCGCTATATTGCCTATATTTGTATTATCATCATTTTTTGTTTCTTGAGCTGTATTAAACTGCTTTTTAATAAAATCTGCAAAGGATGTTTCTTCCTCAAACTCGTCAAGGTCATCAGAATCATCTTCAGGCGCAGACATCATTAAGTTCTTACTTATAAACAGTTCTAAACCATTTCGATTTGGTAGCACTTGAAAAGTCACCGCATCAGTTTCTTGAAACTGCTCATCTATATCTACTTCTTCTAAAATGCTGTAAAAAAAGTTTTCAATTTCTTTATGATTACCTAATAAATCAAGAAAGCTTACCCCTCTAGCTTCAAGGTCTGCATTTTCAATTAATACACGAATGGTGTTTTCATTTATACGTTCCATTTCCATAGGTCGACACCTCTTTTCTGTATCCTAATTACATTATACTATACTATTTATACTATTATCCACAATTCTAACCATAAAATCAAGAAAAACACAGAATGGGGCAATGACAGTAATAGTCACTCCCCCTAAAAAATTTATGATAATAGTTTTTCTTTTAAATATTTTATAAGCCAGCCATTAATTGAGCATGTCTTAATTCTAACGCTCTGACTTCTCTTGGAAGGAATCGTCTGATTTCATCTTCATTAAATCCAACTTGAAGACGCTTTTCATCAATCATAATAGGTCTTCTTAATAAACCTGGATTTTCTTGAACTAATTTTAGAAGTTCATCTAAAGGTAAATCATCTAAATCCATTTCTAATTTCTGAAATACTTTCGATCTGGTAGAGATAATTTCCTCTGTTCCATCTTCTGTCAACTTCAATATTGATTTCAATTCCGTAATATTTAACGGATCTGAAAATATATTTCGTTCTTTGAAAGGAATTTCATGCTCAACTAACCAAGCACGAGCCTTACGACATGAGGTACAACTAGGAGATGTGTATAATATCAGCATTAAAAATCAACCCCTTTTTCAAAACTTTACCAACAACAAAACTTTTATATACACTTTATTATAACGTAAAAAGTTGATGATTACTAGCGTTTTATTAAGATACAATTATAATAATATGACAAAAAATTAAACGTCCTTTATATTTAATATCTTTTTGTGGTTCTTTATTCAAACACTATGGTATTTTTTTTTCTGTTTTTAGAGTATAATCATAAAAGAATGAGTTGAAAGGAATTTGATGATATGAAAACAATCTTTTCTGGTATCCAACCAAGTGGGATTCCAACTATTGGAAACTATATTGGTGCGATGCAACAATTTACTAAGCTACAAGATGATTATCAATGTTTTTTCTGTGTCGTTGATGAACATGCGATTACTGTGCCACAAGATCGCTTAAAACTAAGAGAGCAGATTTTACAATTAGCTGCACTTTATGTGGCAGTGGGTATTGATCCTAAAAAAGCCGCTATCTTTATTCAATCTGAAGTACCTGCTCATGCTGAAGCTGGTTGGATTGTTCAATGTAATACTTACGTTGGGGAATTAGAGCGTATGACACAATTTAAAGATAAATCACAAAAAAATAATACAGCTGGGGTTTCAGCTGCACTTTTAACTTATCCACCATTAATGGTTGCTGATATCATTTTATATAATACAGACTTAGTACCTGTTGGGGAAGATCAAAAACAACATTTAGAACTGACACGTGACTTTGTTGATCGTTTCAATAATCGCTATGCTGCTAAAAATCAAACTATCTTAGTCAAACCTGAAGTTCACATCCCTGAACAAGGCGCTCGTATAATGAGTTTACAAGATCCAACTAAAAAAATGAGTAAATCAGATAATAATCAAAAGAACTTTATTTCAATGATGGATACACCTGATATGATTCGCAAAAAAATAAAATCAGCCGTTACTGATTCTAGCGGTATTATTGAATACAATGTCGCTGAAAAACCTGGTATTTCAAACCTATTAACTATTTATTCTGCTTTCTCAGGTCAACCAATTGATACATTAGTTTCACAATATGCTACAGCTGGCTACGGACAATTCAAGACCGATTTAGCTGAAGCTATCGTTAACGTAATCGAACCAATCCAACAGCGTCAAGCTGAGCTATTAGAATCTGGTGAATTAGATTTAATCCTAGATGAAGGTGCTGAACAAGCAGCTCGTGTAGCAAACAAGACCTTACAAAAAATGAAAAATGCTGTTGGTTTAGGACGTAAACCACGTAAATAATAGTAAAGGGAGCAGAAGATTAATCTTCTGCTCCCTTTATCTTTTTTATTTGATGATATCTTGTTGAATTACCCAGTAATCTAAACCTTTAAGTTTATAGGCAATGTTTGAATCATCGATATTAATAATATGAATATCTTCTACTTCATATTCTTTTCCTTTAACATCTGCTGGAATTTCGTTACGTTCTTCGTAATGTGTTGCATGTTCTGCTACTTTAACTGTTTGACCAATTGCAAATGTTGCTTCTTTTAATTTATCATTTATTGCATCTTTAGCAAATAAGTTATGCTCGCTAATCCATTGACGTGCTTCTTCAAGATAATATGCTCTTGTTGAATCGCCATCCACTACTTCTTTAACACCCGCTATGGTAAAGTCTTTACCTAACTCAACTTTAGGAATAGTTAAACCATCTGTAAATTTAGTTGCAAAATCTTGTAACTTAACTTTTGCTCCTTTAGCAACTGCTGGGAATTTAGATGCAATACTAATTGGGTCCACATCTACTGTTGGTAGTTCTGGGAACAAATCTTTTTCACTGATCCATTGTTTTAATTCTGTTAAATAGTATGAACGTTTAGCATCGCCATCTTCTTTTTCTTCTACTTTTTCAACTGTGTATTCTTTTGTTAAATCAATATCACCTAAATCTGTACCATCTGCAAATTTTGTTGCAAAGTCTTGAATTTTTACTTTTCCACCTAATTCAATTGATGGGAATACTGAGGTGATCTTAGCTGGATCTAATAATGAATTTACTGCTACTTCGCTATCTTCTGAACTCTCTTCAACCACAACTTTTTTACTTGTACTTTCTTCCGCTACTATTGTTTCACTTGTTGAAGCATCCGTATTGATGGCTACTTCATCATCTTTAGGACTAAATAACCCTAATAATCCTCCTAATAATCCTAATGCTCCTAAACCTAATAACCAAGGTAACCAACTACCCCATAAAGATTTTTTAGGTTTTTCTTCAGCTGTTAAACGGACAATATCAGGTTTCTCATCCTTAATATCTGTTTTCAATCCTACTTTTTCAACTTTAGGTTCTACCTTAATGTCTTTCTTCACATCACGGTCGACTAAACCTACTTTGGGTAACCCAAGAGATAAAGCTGGCAGTAATTTTGCCCAGTCAAAGTTTAAGTTTGGTGTTAATTTAAATTTGTTGATTAATCCTCTAATATCTTTAGCATAGCTGCCAAAATCTTTTTCATGACGGTCAACTAACAATGAAGCTTCATTATATTTTTTATCTTTCAATAAGCCAGCTAGTTTATTGGCTAAATCTGGTTTTCCAATGTTTGTAAATAAATTTTTGACTGTATCAAAATCAAGGTTAATATCAGTTGCTGCGCTAACTGCATCTCCCACTTTATCCATTGTAGATTTAATTCCTAGTGTTGGAATTAATTTATTCCATTCTAAATCAACATTTGGTGTTAATTTCACTTTATTAATGAAGGCTTTTACATCGTTTGAATAATCGCCAAAATCTTTTGAATGTCTGTCAACTAACAATGTTGCTTCATTATATTTTTTATCTTTTAGCAAACTAGCTAGTTTATTGACTAAGTCTGGTTTTCCAATATTTATAAATAAATTTTTCACTTTATCCATGTCAAAATCAAGCCGTGACGTGTTATCGGTTAATTTGTCAACTACTTTATCCACAGCCTTATCTGTCACTGAAAACGCATCGGAAACTGTATCTGTAACTTTATTCAATGTTGTTTTCAAACCAAATGCAGGAACATCCTTATTTTCTTTGCCAAATGCTAACCAACCTTTGATATCATCATAAAAATCACCTAGTTTTTCCTTATAACCATCTACTAAAATATTAGCTTCAGCAAAACGATTCGTTGAAACTAACTTTTGAATATCTTCTAGTATGCCATGATCATTTTCAGGTAACACTAATTTTAACGCTTGATTACGAGCAAAAGATAATAAGTCCTTCATTTCATAATAATAATCACCTAATAAGTTTTTGCTAGTGTCTACTAACGAGTTAGCTTTTTTGAAATCATTTGTCGAAATTAATCCTAAAACATCTTTAAATAATGAATTACCTTCTAACTTACTATCTTGACTAATTCTCATCATACGGTTAGTGATGAACCATTGAATCATCTCTTCAAATTTGTCTCCTAAGTACTCTTTACGACTTTCTAAATACGTCATTGCTTTTGCATAATCTTTGTCATTAAATAATTGTTGAAAACGTGTAATAACCTTTTCTTGAATTAATTTTTTATCATCTACCATGTTTTTCTCCCCTAACTAATAGTTTTCTCCAAAAAACAAAACGTTTAAAACTCCTATATACTGTTATCTATGAGTAGTTCTTTCTTATTCTATGATTTCGTCATCAAGAGAAACGGTCGTATTTGATCCTATATTGCTTAACCAGTTGATAACTTCTTCATACTGATCACCTAATAGCTCTTGATTTGCTTCCGCATAACTAATAGCTCCAGATAAATCATCGTTATCTAAGAAGTTCTTTAACGCAAGTGCCACATCTTCGGTTAAATAAATTTCTTTTTCTCCCATACTGTCTCCTCCAAAAAAATTATTAAACTACTTGTTATTTAAATCTTATCACCTTCTTTAAAAAATAATAAACATTTAAACTTATTATTAATATTTGTATATTAAATCGCATACATATTACTTTTTTTATATTTTTACGCAGAAAAAAAGAGCAGAAAAAATTCTGCTCCTTCTTCAAATGGAAATATAAAGTTATTTTATTTTAATAAAGTAACCCTAGTAAATCTTGTGCTGAAATATTTCCAAAATATTTTTGGATGTCTATTCTACTTACTACTTCTTGTAAATCTTCTTTTGTATAACGTGTTCCTACAAGCATTTGTTCAACATCTGCAATTTCTCCTAGTCCAAAGAAATCACCAAAGATTTTAGCCTCTTGAATTTTACCTTCTGCAACATTCAAGCGTACTTCTACTGAACCAATTGGGAAACGCTCACGACGAACTTTATCAAATTCAGGTGATTTACCAAAATTCCAATCCCAATTGCGATAATATTTATCAGAAATTTCATTAATTCTAGCCCAGTCCTCATCTGTTAATTCATAAGTTTGAACTTGATCGATTGAATCGACGTTAAAAATACGTAATAAAATATCATCTCGGAAATCTTTTGTGGAAAGATTTTGATACGCATCATCCAAGTACGGCTTAATGTTAGTCACACGTGAACGAATGGACTTAATCCCTTTAGATTCGATTTTATCTTTACGAACTTTTAATGCATTTACTACTTCATTCACGTCACTATCTAACATAATTGTACCGTGAGCGAACATACGACCATTTGTCGCATACATTGCGTTACCAGAGAATTTTTTATCGCCAATTACTAAGTCATTACGACCTTTTAATTCAGCACCTGAGACGCCCATTGAATGTAGAGCTTCAATAATTGGGCTCGTTAATTTTTTGAAGTCACGGAATGATTCGCCATCATCTGGCATAATAAAACTGAAATTCAAATTACCAAAATCATGATACACCGCACCACCACCACTTAAGCGGCGCACGACGTGAATATTATTTTCTTCCACATAGTCTAAGTTAATTTCCTCAATCGTATTTTGGTTACGACCAATAATGATTGATGGCTCATTGATATAAAATAATAAAATGGGTTCATCGACTTTCATCTCTTGTAATAAAAACGTTTCAATTGCTAAGTTAACACGTGGGTCATTGTTTTCATTTGGGACATAAATCATGTGACATTTCTCCTTTAGTTTCAAATAATTATATAGTTATTGTTAAACCTGTTGTTGCTAAAATAGGTGTTGCTTTATCTTGCGTAATAGCCTGTGCTTCTTCTAATAGCTGATTCAAGTCAATTCGTTGCTTTAAATGGCTCAGAACAACGGTTGGAATATTGCCTCGTACGGTCATTTCAGCTACTTCTTTCACACTAAAATGAACGGGATGATTTTCTGTACCACTCAAGAAGTAACTATCTGCTATTAATAAGTCTGTATCTAAAACAAAGTCATCAAAGGCGTCTAGCCAACCTGAGTCTGCTGTGTAGACCAATGACTTGCCCGTCGACTGTTCAGTAATACGCATGGCAAAACAAGGGACTGGATGTTTCGTTCTTAAGAACTTAATACTAAATGGCCCCACTTCAATCGTATCTTGCTCATAATAAGCATGTCCTTGACTAACGTTAGTCATCGTTAATGCTGAATAATAAAAGTCATGCTCCGTATGCCCATAAATTGGTAATATTGGCTGGGCTTCTTCTTGATTTAATTGTCGATAAAATTGTAGGACACCTAAATCTGCTATGTGATCGTGATGATAATGAGATAAAATCACGGCATCTAATGCTAATGGATCAATATGCTTTCTTAACTGGTTAAATGTGCCACTCCCTGCATCGATTAACAGAGAAAATTCATCTGATGTTAGTAAATAGCTTGAGGTTCCTTCATCATTCCACGGATAAGCACCCCAATACCCTAAAACGGTTAATTTCATGTTATTCCCCTTTCAATGCTACTCTAATAATTTACACTGATTTTATTTTAATAACCAACAAATCGTTCATTATACTTCTAATAATAACTTATTTCAGGTAAAAAAGCCTAATTAATAACCCATTAACATACAATTTTGTATAAAACGATTAATCAAAAGTAAACTTATTTTTCTGTTTTTGACAACAAAAAGCCTCCTACAATTAGGAGGCTAAATTGGCTAGAAAACTTAGGTTTACCATACGTTTATTCGTACGAAGTAATTGAGTCAACCGTTTCTTTATCTAGTCGTTTCACTACTTCTGTGACTAATTTAACCGTATTTAAATAATCATCTTCGTGGATAACTGAAGTATGAGAATGTAAATAACGTGTTGAAACAGTAATTGCTAATGCTGGCACGCCATCTCGTGTAATATGAGCTGTTCCGGCATCTGTTCCTCCACCAGCCACCACTTCTAGTTGATAAGGAATATTTAATTCATCGGCTACATCAATCACGAAATCACGTAGTTTACGATGCGGAATCATCGATGCATCAAAAATCAAAATTTGAGGTCCTTTTCCTAGTTCAGACATTGATTCTTTAGCAGTCATACCTGGTGTATCACCGGCTGTACCAGTGTCTAATGCAAACGCGATATCAGGATTAGCTAAGTGAGTACTTGTACGTGAACCACGTAAGCCAACTTCTTCTTGCACATTACTACCTGCAAATAAGATATTTGGATGTCCTTCAGACGCTAAATTTTCTAATACTTTTAACGACACAGCTGTCCCGATACGATTGTCCCAAGCTTTCGCTAATAAGTATTTTGAACCGTTTAAACGACGATATTCAGTATAAGGTGTCACCATATCACCAGGGCGTACACCCCACGCTTTTACTTCTTCTTCACTTGTCGCACCAATATCAATAAACATATCTGATATTTCATAAGGTTTCTTACGTGCTTCTGCTGATAATACATGTGGTGGTTTACAACCAATCACACCATGAATAATATCGCCTTTAGCTGTTTTCACTTCTACTTGTTGGGCTAGCATCACTTGGTTCCACCAGCCACCTAGTGTTTGGAATTTTAAGAAACCTTTTTCAGTAATTTGAGTCACCATGAAACCAACTTCATCCATATGGCCCATAATCATCACACGAGGTCCTTCTAAATTACCATTACGTCGTGCCATAACACCACCTAATCCGTCATACATCATACGATCAGCATGAGGTGTAGCATATTTAACAAAAAGTTCTCTTACTTCATCTTCATTACCTGGTACACCACGAGCGCTTGTTAATTCTTGTAACATTTTTTCTTCTTTATTCTCTAACAAATGTCTAACCCCCTAATTGTTTTTATACTTAATAGTATAGCATTAAACATTAGTTGTTTACATAGTAATTCAACTAGAGGTGGGATAAAATCTCTACATACTATCCCTGCTTTTGTTTATTTTTCTCGTTTAATTTGTTCAAAAGTTTCATTAGCATCTAAGCACTTATCCCAAATCACTACTTGCTGTTGTTCCAGTGATTTAACCACATCAATAATCCGTTGATTACTACTGCCTCTAAATTGTAGTTTCAAGTCTTTTTTTGATATTTCAAAGCGACCATCAACTAAAATATCTATCTCAGAGAGTAAGGCTAACTTATCTGCTGATTCTTGTAAGAGTTCTTCAAATGTATACCCTGACCATGCCCAGATATCTTTTGAATGACCAAATTGCTCACGAACTTTTTTAGCTAATGGTAAACAAATACCTGTATTAAGAAAAGGTTCTCCTCCTAATAACGTTAGTCCCTGACAATAAGGTTGTGATAAGTCTGCTAAAATTCGTGTCTCAACTGCCTCACTGTACGGTTGGCCATAGCGAAAACTTTGAACGGCTTTATTGTAACATCCCTCGCAAGCAAATAAACAGCCACTAACGTACAAACTACATCGAACACCTTCACCATCTACAAAATTAAACGGTTTATAATCAGCATAGTAATGTTGGCTATAGTCTTCAGCTAGCCACTCTTTAGGTTTAGGATTTCTCATTTACTCACCTATTTCATATGTTTGACACGTGCAGAAATTTCTTTATGTCGGCCATGTACCATAGGACGTGCTTGAGGATTCCCTAAATAGCCACACGTGCGTTTGACAACATCACTTGTCTTAGGATTAGTATTACCGCAATTTGGACACTTAAAGCCTCGCTCAGTCGGTTCAAAGTCACCTTCAAAATCACACTCATAACAGTGATCAATTGGCGTATTAGTCCCTAAATACCCTACTCGATTATAGGCATAATCCCAGACAGCTTCTAAAGCTTTCGGATTTTGTTGAATCACAGGGTATTCACAGTAATGGATAAAGCCTCCTGAGCAATACGCTGGGTAATCTTTTTCAAAATCTAATTTTTCAAATGGTGTTGGATCTTTTCGAACATCATAATGGAAACTATTTGTATAATAATCTTTAGACGTGATATCCTCTATTTCACCAAACTTATCTTTGTCCATACGGCAAAATCGGTCAGTTAAACTTTCACTTGGTGTTGAATAAACACTAAAATGGTAACCGTACTGATTCCCCCAGTCATCCGCATGTTGTTTTAAGTACTTCATGATGTCTAACGTAAATGCTTTTGCTTTTGTATCATGTTCCCAATTTGGACCAAAAAAGCTCGTTGCAACTTCATATAATCCAATATAACCCATAGAAACAGTTGCCCGTTTGTTTCTAAACAATTGATCAACATCGTCACCTTTTTTCAAGCGCTCACCAAAAGCCCCATACTGATATAAAATTGGCGCATTTTCAGGTTTCGCCTGACGGCAACGTTCAACACGGTAAACAAGTGCATCTTTCATAATAGCCAAACGTTCATCTAATATATGCCAAAATTTTTCTTGGTCACCTTCAGCCTCTAGTGCAATTCTTGGTAAGTTCAACGTCACTACACCCAAATTCATGCGACCAGATGTTACCTCTTCACCTGCCTCATTTTTCCATCCTTGTAGGAAAGAACGACAGCCCATTGGTACTTTGAAACTACCCGTCAACTCAACAATTTTATCGTAGTTTAAAATATCCGGATACATACGCTTTGTTGCACATTCTAGTGCTAACTGTTTAATATCATAATTTGGATCTTCTGGTGATTGGTTGACCCCTTTTTTAATGGTAAAAATCAATTTAGGGAAAATTGCTGTACGTTTTTCTTTGCCTAATCCAGCAATTCTAATCTTAAAAATAGCTTGTTGGATTTCTCGTTCAAACCAATTTACCCCCAAACCAAAGCCTAGAGATGTAAATGGTGTTTGACCATTGGAGGTAAATAGCGTATTGATTTCATATTCTAGACTTTGCATAGCATCATAAATATCTTTAGCTGTTTTCTTTTTTGCATATGCTTCATGTTTCGACTGATCGTCAATCCACTCACGGGCATCAACTAAGTGCTTTTGATAGTTTTTTTCGGCAAAGGGTGCTAATAATTCATCAATTCTATCTGCTGAACATCCTCCGTATTGACTAGAAGCTACATTCGCAATAATTTGAGAAATTTGTGCGGTAGCGGTTTGAATTGATTTAGCAGGTTCAACGTCAGCATTGCCAATCTTAAATCCTTTTGTCAACATTCCCTCGAAATCAATTAAGCAACAATTGGTCATAGGAGTATACGGATGGTAATCTAAATCATGGTAATGAATGTCACCTTTTTGATGAGCATTTGCCACATGAGGCGGTAACATATCTAAGCCAATTGATTTACCAACAATTCCTGCTGTCAAATCACGTTGAGTATTAAAGACATCACTATCCTTATTAGCATTTTCATTTACCACCGTTTGGTCTTTATTAATTAATTTGCCAATCGTAAAATTAATATCGGTTGCTTTACGACGTTCAAAATCCCGCTTTGTACGATAATGTATATACTCTTGGGCTAACTCATATTCACGTTCATCTAACAATGTTTGCTCAACAATCGTTTGTATTTCTGAAATCTTAATATCAACTGCGTACCGTGTTAATATTTCTTTGTCTACTTTCACGACTATTTCACATATTTTTTGTTCAATGAACGGACGCAATTCTCCATGGATTTTTTGATCGGCTTTTAACAAAGCTTCATAAATTTTTTGATCATTAAATTCGACTAGTCGGCCATCACGCTTTACTACTTTCACCTTTTTTAATGCTTCAACGTTTAAATCTGCTTCTTTCACAACACCAATATCACTTAACATGATAACCCTAACCTCCATTTTATTCTGTTTTTCACAAAAGAGAAAAAAACAACATATAGCGAATACAAACTCTTCTTATAACAATATAACACAACATATTGATTTTTTGTTATAATTTACTATTATTTTCACAATGAAAAATGAAACTTTAAAACATTATTACTTAGGCCACCTGATACACTGTTTTTATTTTTTTATTCATGCGATATTGTTTTTAAGTTTTAGTGTACAAAAAAAAGAGCATGACGTCGTCATGCTCTTTTGGATACTTAATCTTCTATTAATTCTTCTGCTGTTTCAATAGTTGGACTATCAAAGATAACACGTACTGTTAATACACGTGAACCTTCCATCTCTTCAGAAATTAACGTCAGATTTTCAACATGGTAACTTAATTTTTCTCCCTCATCAGGAATCGTACCTAACGCGGTAATTAAGTAACCAGCAATGGAATCGACATCGTTCATTTCTAAATTAGTCTCAAACATTTCATTAAATTCATCAATCAACATACGTCCTTGAACGAAGTATTCTGTGTCTGACACTTTAATAACTAAATTCTCAACTTCATCAGACTCGTCATCAATCTCGCCAACGATTTCTTCTAATAAATCTTCTAACGTTACTAAACCAACAACACCACCGTACTCATCTAATAGGATAGCCATTTGATTTTGCGTACGTCGCAGCTCCAGTAATAAATCATCTGTAAAGATAGTCTCTGGAACAAATAAAGGTTCTTGGATAATATCCATTAAGTTAATTTGATCAAAACCTCTATCAAAAGCAGCTTTTAATAAGTTTTTAAGATGCAACACCCCTATCACTTTATCTTTGTCTACTTCATAGACTGGGATACGTGAATAGTTTTGTGCCATTATTTTTTCATAGTTTTCCTCAATAGGTGTGGTCATGTCAATCATGAATGCGTCGGTACGTGGTACCATAACTTCACGAGCAACTGTCGTATCTAATGAGAAAACACCTTGAACCATGCCAAGTTCATCTTCTTCTAACACACCTTCAGACTCCAAAATATAACGCATCTCATCACGCGTCATACGGTTATCCTCATCATCAAATTTCATTGGTGTTAATTTTCCAAGTATGTCGGTTGAAACAGATAACAACCAGACAAATGGTCGTGCAATGACACCAATTGCTTGAATAGGTCCTACCGCAATTTTAGCAACCTCTTCTGATTTCGCTAAAGCGATTCGTTTGGGATATAATTCTCCAAACACGATGGAAACATACGTTAACATAATCAACACCAGAATATTAGCAACTTTTAAAGCCCAAGGTTGGCCTCCAAAAACCGGCGCTAATTTCTGAGCGAAACTATCGGCTAAAGATGCCCCTGATAAAATATTTACCAAAGTAATCCCTACTTGGATAGTCGATAAAAAGTTACCTGTGTTGGTTAATAATTTGGCTAATTTGATGGCAGATTTATCACCATTCTCAGCCTTTTGTTGTACTCGATTTTTGTTTAATGATACAACGGCAATTTCCGCTGCAGCAAAAAACGCGTTTAACAGTGTCAGCACAACTAGTGTTAAAATTAAAATCACTAAAGACTGACTTTCAGGGTCAGCGTTCATAAGCTATTCTCTCCTTGTTGTATATATATTTAATCAAATTAAATCGTATCACAAAAGGGGCTATTACGCAATATTTAGAATCAAACTATACGTGTTAGATTAGGGTTTAGCTACTTTTATTTATAAAAAAACATGCCACAAAAAAGAAACACTTCCTTTTCATGACATGTTGGCGTTTATTTCTAAAAACGAATGACTAGCGCTGAGGCGATTCGCCTTCTTTTATCTCCAGCAAACTTTTTTCTTTTTGATTAAGTTTTATCATATGATAAATATGCACGACGATTGTTTTAACGATAGCATAGAACGGCACACCTAGAATCATACCAATTAAACCAGCGATATTCCCCGCCACTAACAAGATAATAATAATGGTTAAAGGATGGATGTCTAAGCTCTTACCAATAATATTAGGATAAATAATATTCCCATCAATTTGTTGCACTACTAAGACTAAGACACAACATAAGATTGCTTTAAGTACGGCATCTTCCTGCCCACTAAATAACGTGGCAATCACAGCTGGAGCTAACCCTAAATATGGGCCTAAGTAAGGAATCATATTCGTAATCCCTGCAATCGTTCCAAATAAAATGGCATAATCGACACCTAGAAGCGCATAGCCTATGGCAGTTGCTGCTCCCACAAATAAGCATTCAATCGTTTGACCTGAAATATATTTTGAAATTGTTTGATTCATTTTACCTAATAAATCACTCATTTCATCACGATAATTTTCTGGCATCAGACGTTTAATATTAGGCATTAAGCGATGACCATCTTTTAACATATAAAATAAGATAAATGGAACCGTAATGATTAATAACGCTGCCCCCACAAACTTACCAATAATCGAGCCAACACCCGCATATAAATTATCGACAAACTTTTTAGCCATCGTTCCAAAATCAATGTTAAGTTTTTCAAGTGTTTGTGATACATCTAACCCTTGTAACTTAGGATGAGCTAACAGTTTATTGGTCCAATCTTCAATTGAATTAATAAATTGTGGTAAATTTTCAACCAGAGCTTTGATTTGGTTTAATAAGGCTGGTAATAAAATACCTATGCTTAAAGCTAAAATACCCACTAATAAAATTAACACGATGATAATTGCCCAAATACGTTTAATTTTCACTTTTTTTTCTAACACACCGACAATTGGATTAAGGATGTAAAATAAAAATCCAGCAATTAATATAGGGGCAAATAACGTACTAACAAACGTAAAAATAGGTGAGAATAAAAAGTCAATCTTCGTCGAGACAAAAATTAACGCTGCTAAAATCAGTAATTCTAACGACCAAAACATCAATTTAGAATTTTTCATTTTTTCAAACATTCAGGTACTCCTTTATATAAATTATTTTTAACGGTATACTACTAATTATAGATTAGTATCCTTTTTTTTACACGATTTGTCAAAAATTATCATAAATGTTATTTTTAAGGAAGTGAATTTTCATGAATTTTGGGATAACAACTAATCTTGAGTCGATTATTTACCAAGAGGCACTTCGCATTAGACGTGAAGTTTTCGTGATTGAACAGCAAATACCAGAATCCATTGAGATAGACTCGTTGGAAAAAGAATGCCTCCATATTGTGCAGTATAACGGAGATATTCCAGTAGCTACCGCCAGATTATATCCTGTTGATGACACTACATGGAAAATTCAACGCGTTGCTGTCAAAAAAGAATTTCGTCGACAACAAATGGGGCGTCAATTACTGGAAGAAATTGCTCGTTTAGCTGAGGAAAAAAGAATTCAGACCTTAACATTAAATGCTCAAGTAGAGTCAATTGGTTTTTATAAAGCATTGGGTTATCAAACGGTTGGAGAGCCCTTTACAGAAGCCTCCATTCTACACAATCAAATGAAGCGGTTTATTATTAAATAATTCTAAATTATGACTTCATTCAAACTGTGATATTTGTTTTTTTTATAGTGATTTGCTTTAATTAATAAGTAA
This sequence comes from Vagococcus xieshaowenii, assembly GCF_004792515.1. Lineage (NCBI taxonomy): Bacteria > Bacillati > Bacillota > Bacilli > Lactobacillales > Enterococcaceae > Vagococcus > Vagococcus xieshaowenii. The sequence continues at coordinate 1,505,776 of NZ_CP038865.1, forward strand.
GAGTTTATTAAAGGAGGAAGTTTTATTATGTGCGGTATTGTGGGGTTTATTAGCCAACAAGCAACTTATGATCAACAAGCAGTTTTAACTGAAATGAAAAATAAAATTATCCATCGTGGACCTAATAGCGAAGGAGAATATATTGATGAACAAGCTGCCTTAGGTTTCAGACGATTAAGTATTATTGACTTAGAAGGTGGTACACAACCTATCTACAACGAAACACAAACAAAAGTCATCACATTCAACGGAGAAATTTATAACTACCAAGTATTACGTGAACAGTTAATTGAAGCTGGACACGTCTTTACAACATCAGCAGATACGGAAGTTATTCTACATGGTTATGAAGAATGGGGAACAAAAATAGTTAAAAAATTACGTGGTATGTTTGCCTTTGTTATTTGGGACAAAGAAACCGGCGAATTATTTGGTGCAAGAGATCATTTTGGAATTAAACCTTTCTACTATTACCACGAAGATAACACATTTATCTATGGATCAGAAATTAAAAGTTTCTTACCACATCCTTCATTTAAAAAAGAATTAAACAAACGTGCCTTACGTTCTTATTTAACATTCCAATATCCTGCATTAAATGACGAAACTTTCTTCAAAAATGTTTATCGTCTACCAGAAGGTCACTTTTTCTTATTATACAATAATGAATTGACGATTAAAAAATACTGGGATGCTGATTTTACAAAGAAAGAGAAAAAATCTCGTCAAGAATGGATTGAAACTATCGATGAAGCAGTGAACGAATCGATTCAAACACATACCGTTAGTGATGTTGAAGTAGCATCATTCTTGTCTAGTGGGGTTGACTCAAGTTATGTTGCTTCAGTTTTACGACCAAGTATGACCTATTCAATCGGTTTTGATGATAAAACTTATAACGAAGCAACCGAAGCACGTCGCTTAACAGATGCGTTAGGTTTAAACAATACTGCGGCGGTGATTGATGGTGATATGGCGTTTAAATATTTCCCAGCCATTCAATATCATTTAGATGAACCTGATTCAAATCCTTCATGTGTGCCGCTTTATTTCTTATCACACTTAGCTTCTAAGAAACATCGTGTGGTTTTATCTGGTGAAGGTGCGGATGAATTATTTGCAGGCTACCAAGCGTATGGTTTCTTAACAAAATCAAAAGCCATCCGTGTTGCAACACAAGTGCTAAAAAAATTACCAAGAAACGCTCGCTACTCATTATCTAACGCTTTAGAAAAAGCGGGTAACTTCCCTGGTAAAGCTCATGTGGTAACCTCTCTTGGAGATTCAAGCAAACATTTTATTGGCCAAGCAAAGATTTTTGATGAAAGTGAAGTCAGCGAGTATCTGCAAGAGGAATACTTAGACGGTCCTTCAGTTAGTGATATCATGGCCGTTCATTTCAATTCAGCTAAACCAATTAAAAGTGAAATTAACAAAATGCAATATGTTGACTTACATCAATTCATGGCAAAAGATATTCTGCTAAAAGCTGACAAAATGTCCATGGCACATTCATTAGAATTACGTGTACCATTATTAGATAGAAAATTATTAGAAGTAGCCGAAGTTATTCCAGATAAATATCTAATTAATCAACACAATAGTAAAGAAGTCTTCCGCGAAGCAGCGAACAAGCATATCCCAACTGATTGGGGTAATCGTGAAAAATTAGGCTTCCCAGTTCCTATTAAACAATGGTTACGCGAAGAAAATATTTACCACGAATTAAAAGAATTATTTACTTCAGATGTCGCGGCTGAGTTTTTCAACACAGCATCTATCGTAAAATTATTAGATGATCACTACACAAATAAAGCGGATGTCCAACGTAAAATTTGGACAATCTACACATTCTTAGTTTGGTATAATGTTTATTTCGTTAACAAAGAAATGCCTTATACCGATACATCAACGCTAGACATTAATGAATATTAATCTAACAGGTTTAAGTGCTTTTATAGCATTTGAACCTGTTTTTCCTTCATAACGACGCTTGCCACTGGTGAAGATAGTCTTGCTTATGCGATAAAAAAGAACTTTCCAAAATGGAAAGTTCTTTTTTTATCATTATTTCTCTACAACTGCATATGTATCAGCTTGTTTACTTTCTTTTCTGTTCAAGACAAATTTTGTTGTCTCCATCAATAACACTGCTAATAGCGCTAATCCTAAACTCATACCAACTTCTACGACCCCAAAGCTTGCTGGAATAGCAAAAATTGGTCGCATAATAGGTAATAACGTTACGAAATAAAGTAAACTACAAATCACGACAGCCCATACAACAACTTTATTTTTAAAGAATCCGGCTTGAATACTTGTTTCTGTATTACTACGTGCGGCAAACGTTTGTAAGGTACGTGCCCAAATCAATGTTGAAAAGGCCATTGCAACCCCTAGTTGAGTCGATGTTTGCATGCCGATAAATTGCGCAACGATAACCACTAAAGCAATTAATCCCCCACGGTAAGCAACCGATACAAATGTGTCACCTGAGAAAATCCCTTCATTAGGATTACGAGGGGCACGCTTCATAATAGTTGGTTCAGCTTTTTCCATTCCTAGCGCAATCGCTGGTAATGAGTCATTCACTAAGTTAATAAACAATAGTTGTAATGCCGTAAACGGACTATCCCAACCAACAATTAAAGCAAAAATAATAGCTAAGATTGCCCCTAAGTTACCAGCAAATAAGTAAGCAATAGCTTTCTTAATGTTATCAAACACATTACGTCCTACTGAAACTGCACTAATAATAGAAGCGAAGTTGTCATCTGTTAAAACCATTGCGGCAGCATCTTTTGCCACATCTGTTCCGGTTCCCATAGCAATGCCAATATCTGCTTGTTTTAAAGCAGGCGCATCATTCACGCCATCTCCAGTCATCGCTGAAACGTGACCTTTCTCTTGCCAAGCACGGACAATTCTAATTTTATTTTCAGGTGATACACGCGCATAGACGCTAATTTTTTCTAAATAATTAGCTAATTCTTCATTAGTTAATAAATCTAATTCCGTCCCGGTTAACGCCATATCCCCTTCATTAAAAATGCCAATATCTTTTGCGATAGCCACAGCTGTTGTCTTATGATCACCTGTAATCATGACTGTTTTGATACCTGCTTGTTTTGCTTCTCTAATAGCATCGTATACTTCTTCTCTTGGTGGATCAATCATAGCCAATAACCCTACGAAGATTAAATCAGATTCATCATCTAATGTAATTCCCTCTTGACTATCTAGATCCTTGTAAGCGAACGCTAAGACACGTAGAGCACGTTTAGCAAATGATTCATTTTGTTTCTTAATCATCGCTAAACGTTCTTTCGTCATCGGTACAACCTCACCGTTTACTAATACATGAGATGAACGATTAAACATGACATCAGGAGCACCTTTTACCATCAACTGGTGTTGACCATTGATTTCATGTAACGTTGACATTAACTTACGGTCAGAATCAAACGGTAACTCCCCGATTCTTGGATGAGCCACTTGTATTTCTTGAACGTTAGCATTTTTTACTAACCCATTATCAATTAACGCAATCTCTGTTGGATCTCCTAATTTTTGACCTTCTACCGTTACTTTAGCATCATTAACCAGTAAGCTTATTTGCATTAATTTGGCTTCATCTGTTGACCATTTTTCAGGACGATTTTCTAATTCGTCTTTTTGACCGTTTGCTAAGTAATAATCAACAACGGTCATTTTATTTTGTGTTAAAGTTCCCGTTTTATCAGTACAAATAACGCTAGCTGAACCTAATGTTTCGACAGCTGGTAATTGGCGAATAATGGCATTTTTCTTTGCCATTTTCTTTGTACCAATAGATAAAACAATGGTCACAATAGATTGTAATGCTTCAGGAATTGCTGCTACGGCTACTGCTACTGCGAACATAAACGCATTCACAATATCTTGAACTAAGTCTCCAGAACCATTTCCTAAGAAAATTCTAGCAATCTGTACTGCTAAAATAACTAAAGATAAACCTAAAATAGCCAAACTTAACTTGTGACTAAATTTATCTAATCCACGTTGAAGAGGTGTTTTATGCTCATCAGTTGATTCCAACATATTAGCCACTTCACCAATTTCTGTTTCATTAGCAATGCCTGTCACGACGAATTTTGCACGACCGTAAGTGACGATCGTCCCACTGAATACACTGTTTATTCTGTCACCAATTGGCACTTGTCTCGTGATGTCTACGACTGATTTTTCGGCAGGAACTGATTCACCTGTTAACATGCCTTCGTCTACTTTTAATGAGGCTGCTTCAATTAAACGGCCATCAGCGGGTACATAATCGCCGGCTTCTAACAGAACAATATCACCTACTACAATTTCTTTAGCCGGAATAGTCACTTCTTGTCCATCACGAAGAACTTTTGCTTCAGGTGCCGATAAATTTTTCAACGCATCTAACGAACCTTCTGCTTTTTTAGCTTGAACCACACTCACAATAGAGTTCAACATTAAAACTGAAAAAATAACTAACGCTTCAATATGCGCCCCCATGACAACCTGTATCATGGTTACGACTAATAATACAATAACCATGGCATCTTTAAATGTATCGATAAATAGAGCTAGACTACTTTTCTTCTCTTTCCCCGCTAATTCATTAAAACCAAATGATGCTTGTTTTTGCTCGACTACTTCTTGAGGTAAGCCATTAAGCTGACTTCCCGTCTCCTCCAAAACATCCTCTATAGCTTGTTGATAAAATACTTTCTTCATATATTTTTCCTTTCCTTCACATCCTTTAGGGTTTAGCTAATAGCAAACAAAAAAAGTGAGACCTAAAACAAGCAAATGCTCGTTTTAGGTCTCACCATTTAATATGTTACCAGAAAATTTCTCTCGAAATTTACTTACTGTTGATAACATCGCATTGATATACTGGTTACTCCCCTAAAGGACGTGTTCAATTAAGTTAACACTAGTGTAACTTATAATAAATAATTTTACAACTATAAAATCTAGTCCATTTCTGTTTCAGTAAATTGACTGTTGTATAATTCTTCATAGAATCCTTTTTGTTCAATCAATTCATCATGATTACCTTGTTCGATAATTTGACCATCTTTCATCACTAAAATCAAGTCAGCATCTTTAATTGTTGATAATCTATGAGCGATTACAAAGGACGTACGGCCCTCCATCAATTTATCCATTGCTTGTTGAATTAAAATTTCAGTACGTGTATCAACTGAACTAGTTGCTTCATCCAAGATTAGCATTGGTGAATCTTTCAACATCGCACGTGCAATTGTGACTAATTGTTTTTGACCAGCTGATAATGACGTATTGTCATCCAGTACCGTATCATAGCCTTTTGATAATGTTTTAATAAAGTGTTCCACCCCAACAGCTTTACACACTTCTTGCATATGTTCTTCTGTTACGCCTTCTTCTGAGTAAATCAAATTCTCACGAATAGTCCCTTCAAACATCCATGTATCTTGTAACACCATACAAAATGCATCATGAATGGCTTTACGAGATAACGTTGACACTGGGTGACCATCGATAGTAATTTCACCTTCATTCACTTCATAGAACTTCATTAACAAGTTAACTAACGTTGATTTACCAGCACCTGTTGGTCCTACAATCGCGATTTTTTGACCTGCATGAACGTTGGCTGAGAAGTCTTTAATAATCATCTTGTCTTCATCATATCCAAATGAAACATGATCAAAGGTTACATCACCTTTAACATTATCCAATTGTTGAATTAAGTGATCTTCATCTCTCATCTCTGTTTCTTCTAGTAAATTAAACACACGATAACTTGCCGCTCCTGTTGACTGTAAACTCGTCATTGATTGGGCAATATTTGATAATGGTTGTGTAAACAAGCGAATATATAACATGAACGCTACGATTACCCCAATAGTAATTTTACCATCAATCACTAATTTAGCTCCCATTACACAGACAGCAACGTAGCCAATATTACCAATGAATCCCATTAAAGGCATCATTAACCCTGATAAAAATTGAGCCATTTGAGCTGAGTTACGTAATTTGTCATTCACTCCAGTAAAAGCTTTAATAAATTCTGGTTGAGCGTTATAAGCTTTGATATTAGTATGTCCGTTGTAATTCTCTTCAATTTGACCATTTAATTCACCTAATAAATTTTGTTGTTTAGCAAAATACCCTTGTGATTTAGAAATAATCGTGATCATGAAAACAAATCCAACTAATGACGCTAAGATACCAACCGTTGCCATTCTCCAATCAGTATAATACATCATCACAATAGCACCTAAAAACTGTGCAATTGCCGCAACTAACGAGCCGATCCCTTGGTTTAATGTTTGAGAAATAGTATCAACGTCATTGGTTACACGAGATAGTGTGTCACCGTAACTTGTTTGATCTAAATACTTCAAGGGTAAACGATTAATTTTACCTGCGATATCACCACGCATCTTCTTAGAAACACGTTGCGTGATCGTTGTCATGATAAACCCTTGTAAATATGATAATACGACACTTGCCACATAAATCATTAACAAGGTCATCGCAATATTTTTTACACTACCTAAGTCTATATCTGACATCATACCTTTAGTAATAATGTCCGTTAATTCACTTAATTTATTGGGCCCGATTAAGGTTAAAATCGCACCACCTACTGCTGCAATTAATGCCACTGCAATAGCTGGCATGTATTGTTTACAGTAATCAATTAGTTTTCCCCACGTATCGGAGAAACTAGCGTCTATTTTTTCAGCGGGTCTGCCGCCACCATGCATTGGTCTAGCCATTAGTTAATTCCTCCTTCGATAATTGTGAGTAGGCTATTTCTTGATATACAGAACAATTTTCCATCAAGTCATCATGTGTTCCCATACCAACGATTTTACCTTCATCTAATACAATGATTTTGTTAGCGTTACGAATAGTTCCAATACGTTGTGCCACGATAAATGTTGTTGCACCACGTCGTTGTGAATCTAACTCTGCTCTTAATTCTTTATCAGTTTTATAATCTAGCGCTGAGAAAGAATCATCAAAAATAAAGATTTCAGGGTTTTTATGAATCGCTCTAGCAATCGCTAAACGTTGTTTTTGTCCACCTGACAGGTTAGAACCACCTTGTTCAATCTTCGCGTTAATTCCGCCCTCCATATTTTCAGCAAATTCTAACCCTTTTGCTGTACGTAAAGCTTCTTCAACACTATTTGGTTCAGTTGACTGACTATCACCAAACGCAACGTTTGATTCAATAGTTCCTGAGAAAATAGTTGCTTTTTGAGAAACATAACCGATTTTATTGTATAAATCTTCTAATTTATATTCTTTGATATTTTTTCCATTGATTAAAATTTCACCTGATGTCACATCATAAAAACGTGCCAATAAGTTAATCAATGTACTCTTACCTGAACCGGTTGAACCAATAAAGGCCACTGTTTCACCTGGTGAAGCAGTAAAGGAAATATCTTCTAATACTTTTTCTTCAGCATCTGGGTATTGGAAGTCTACATGTTTAAATTCTACTTCGCCCATTTCCCAAGGTTGTTGTGTCAACGTACCGTCAATAATTTTAGTTTTTGTATCTAATACTTCATTGATACGACTAGCAGATACCATCGCTCTTGGTAACATAATAAAAATCATTACCAACATCATAAACGACATCACCACTTGCATGGCATAAGAAGAATACACAATCATATCTGAGAATAATTGCATTCTTTCTGGAATTTCTTTTGCAGCATCAATAATGTAGGCACCAATCCAATAAATGGATAAAGACAAACCACTCATGATCAAGGTCATTCCTGGCATCATTAAGGCCATCATACGACCAACAAATAAGTTAGTCTTTGTAACATCTTCATTAGCAACTTCAAACTTATCTTCTTGGTACTTTTCAGCATTGTAAGCACGTACTACGCGTACTCCGGTTAACCCTTCACGCATAACACGGTTAAGATTATCCGTTAATGTTTGGATAATTTTGAATTTTGGTAAAGCAAATACGACAATGCTTCCTACCAACATTAATAAAACAACAACAGCTACTGCCGTTGCAATCGACCATTCACTGTTTTTCCCAGCAATTTTAGTAATTGCCCAGATGGCCATAATTGGTGCTTTGATCATCACTTGCATCCCCATTGCAATAATCATTTGCACTTGACTTGTATCATTGGTTGTACGAGTAATTAAACTAGCAATTGAAAAATGTTGCATTTCTTCCATTGAGAAGGCATTAACCTTTTCAAATACTTCTTGACGAAGACGATGTGCCAAGTTTGTGGCTAATTTAGAAGCAAAATAACCAACAATGACTGCTGATAATAAACTACCTAACGCACAAAAAACCATGTACATTCCTGGTTCTTTAAGGTCTGACATTTTACTTCCTGGTGTTTGCATCACCATAGTAATTTCTGACATATAGTCAGGGAGCTTCAAATCTAACCAAACTTGTACGACAATAAATAATGTCGAGATCAAGGCAATTAAATATTCAGCGGGTTTAAATTTTTTTAATACTTTAAACATGCGAGGCCTCCTTTTCTCTTTTCATAGCTTTTGCATATCCATTACTATACGCCTATAATATTAACTGAATGTAAACTTTATTAACACTATCTAGTTCTTTTAAATTATTTTTATTAATATATGAATAAAGGGAGGAAAATTTAATGAATAGTATCCTAATTGTTGAAGATGATACACAACTGAACAAACTTTTCAGCACCGTTCTAACAAGACATAACTACCATGTATATTCGGCTTATAACGGGGAAGAGGCCTTAGAAATTATTGACAACCAACACATTGATTTAATCATTTCAGATATTATGATGCCCAAAATTGATGGCTATGAATTGATTGAAAGTTTACGAGATGCAAAATATGAAACACCTGTATTAATGATTACCGCAAAAGACTCTTATCAAATGCTTGAAAAAGGCTTTGATATTGGAACCGATGACTATATGGTCAAGCCTATTAACGTTAACGAACTAGTGTTACGTGTGCGTGCTTTACTAAAACGAGCTAAAATAGCCGTTGAAAAAAAAAATAGAATTAGAAAACACCACGCTTGATTATGATTCTCTTACCGTTTTTTTTGACGATCAAGCGGTCGTATTACCTCAAAAAGAATTTCAAATTCTTTACAAATTAGCCTCATATCCAAACAAAATATTTACCCGTCAGCAATTGATGGATGAGTTTTGGGGATTAGAAAGTCATACAGACGAACGTACCATCGATGTTCATGTCAACCGGATTCGTGAACGATTAAAAGAGGTAATGGATTTTCAATTAGTGACCGTTAGAGGACTCGGTTATAAGGTGGTGAAACAATCATGAAAAAACATAAACATTCTTTTTTGTGGATTCATTATACGATCATTACATTTATTATTCTAATGATTACTGCTTTAATCGTAGGCGTTATCGCACTGTTTATGTACCATCAAAAATTAATTGATCCAGCCAAGCAACATCCTTCTCTTCCAATTGTCATTATTTTAGCAATTAGTGTCTTGATTGGTACCATTCTTTCTGCTGGAAGTGCACGAAAAATATTAAAACCCCTAACAGATTTTAATCAAGCTTTAGATAAAGTCGCACGAGGAGATTTTTCCGTTTCATTAACAAAACAGCACCACACCAAAGAAATTAGAGATTTATACAATAACTTTAACAAAATGACCCAAGAGTTAAATAGTATTGAAACCTTACGTGATGATTTTATCGTTAACGTTTCACATGAATTCAAAACCCCTCTCACTGCTATCGAGGGGTACGCAACACTTTTACAAGATGAACACTTAGACGACTACGAACGACAAGATTATACACAAATGATTATTCAAAGTGTTCATCAGTTATCGACACTCACAGGTAATATTCTACAATTATCTAAAATCGAAAATAACTCACTCCCTACTGAAAAGGAATGTTTTCGTATAGATGAACAAATCAGACAAGTCATTGTTTTTTTAGAGCCTGAATGGTCGGCTAAACAAATAGATTTACATTTAGATTTAGCAAAATTGGACTACCTCGGACACAAAACATTGTTAATGCAAGTTTGGACCAACCTCATTAGTAATGCCATTAAGTTTTCTGAAGAACATGATCAAATTTACATCCAATTGACTGAAGAAGACAAACATATCAAAATAGTCATAAAAGACACTGGTATCGGCATGTCAGATATCGTTATTCAAAAAGCATTTGATAAATTCTATCAAGGTGATAGTACACGTCATACATTTGGAAATGGTTTAGGGTTAGCGTTAGTCAAACGGATTGTTGATTTGTCTGGTGGAGATATCATCTTAACGTCAACAGAAACCGTTGGAACAACTTTTACCATCTTATTACCCAAACAGGACGCATAATAACCATTCAAAAATCTCTTTTATTGACACTGTAGTTAGATTTGGTATGCTAAACTAGTAATAATTAAATAACATAAGTATCACTAGATAGAAAGCGAGATAGATGAATGAAAAAGAAATGGTTAGGATATATAAGCTTAGCGTCAATGGTTCTATTACTTATCGGTTGTGCAACAGCTGTTGAAACAAAAACGGAATCTTCTATTAAAGAAACGAGCACGGCGTCTTCTGATACTAAGCCCGTTGCAACTTATCAAGATTTAAATAAAACAAATGATATCAAAAAAGTAATTGCCAGTGTAGAAAACTACGCTACTTCACATAAGGATTACGGCAATATTTCATATGATCCTGAGACATTAAATGATGCCTTAGATGTTAACTTTAAAAACAGCCCTGAATTACCTGATGAGTTACCACGTGTCGTGACACTTGTCATTAGTAAACACGGATGTTCTAACTGTCATCGTCTTGAACCCACATTAGCCGGAGAATTACTGGAAGCAACCGATGGACGTATTAATCGTAGCTTTGGTGACAATTTCCATCAAACAATGTGGTTTGAAGTACAAAATGATGGTCAATTGCCTGATTGGTTATCGGCTTTCATTGTTAACAGTGGCTATACGTTAGATAAAATAGCTGTTCCTAGCATGATGCACATGATTTATTTAAAAGATCAAACAACAGGGGATTATCGTTGGATGCGTTTTGATCAAGAAGAAACGACCATTACTGATGAAACGTTATTCGACCGTGCTAATTTAGTTTATGACACTTATTTTGAAGCATTGCCTCATTTATACGAAGACGCATTTAACTAATAAAAAACCATTGTGGCTAATGCCACAATGGTTTATTTTTTTGCTGTTTCAAATTTAGTCATTAATTCTGATAAGGTTTGATCAATTTGTTCGCTCGTCTGAGCATTACGTGTCAGAACGATTGGCGGTGTGACATCCATATCGATTAATTTAGTGGCGATGTACTCCGATCCGTGATTTTCTAATGTGATTTGTGGATGAACATTATTTGATCCGCATGCACATGGGACTAAAAAAGCCACCTCATAACTTGCTTCATCACTTTGACGGAAACGATAGTACCCATCAACAAAAAATTCACTCGTTTCAGAAAAATTTTCTTTTAACCAATTAATTTGAGATTGTTTCATTTAGATACGCCTCCTTTTGATAGTATTATAACAAAATAAGACGTATTAAACAGCTTAGTGTGCAAGTTTTGTTAATAATTGACCGTCATTCATATAATAAACACGATCACAAAAAGCCAACATGCGTTCATCATGTGTCACCATAATTGCGGCTTTATTACGATTTTTAGTTTCTTTTCTTAGTAATTCAACTACTTCATAAGCTTTTTTAGAATCTAAGCTCGCCGTTGGTTCGTCAGCCAAAATTAATTCTGGGTCATTCATTAATGCGCGTCCAATAGCGACACGTTGCTTTTGACCACCTGATAATTCATGCGGTAATTTATGAAATTGATTGTCTAAACCTAATTCCGTTAATAATTCAGTTGCTAATCCTTGTGCTTCTTTGGCTTTCTTACCCTTCATACGATTAACAACTAATAATTGATCTAAGACCGTTAAATAAGGGACTAAATTAGACGATTGTAAAATAAATCCTATTTTATCTAATCGTAATGTGGATAGTTGCTTAGCACTTAAGCTTGTTAGGCTTTGTCCAGCAATTTTAACATCTCCACTAGTTGGTTGTAATAATGCCCCTGCGATAGATAAAAAGGTACTTTTACCTGAACCAGAAGGGCCTACTAGTGCTACTAATTCACCCGGTTGAACTGAAATAGACACATTATCTAAAGCGACTACTTTTTCTTGATTATCTTCTTGATATATTTTACTTACGTTGATTAGTTCTAATGATTTTGACATTATTCCACTCTCCCCAATGCGATTAAAGGATCCACTTTGACAATTTGTCTAACAGAAAATAGCGTACTAATTAAGCTAATCGCAAATAATAATAAGCCGTATAAAAGAACTGTTTTATTATCTAAAGCAAACGGCATGCCTTCTGGTAAAATAGCTGCAATACCATATGTTGCTAGTGCACCTAAAATAATACCAATTAACGTAATAATTGTTACTTGTCCAATAACCATTTTTGAAATAAAGCCATTACTTGCGCCAATTGCTTTCATTACACCAAATTGTGGGATTTTTTGCATCGTTAAAACATAGAAGAAAACGCCGATAATGACTGCCGAAATAGCCACTAAAAAGGCAAGCATCAACATAATAGTACCATTTTCTTCCTTATAACCTGGCATGGATGCCACCGCTTCTTTTCTTGTAGCTACTTGTAAATCAGATAGTTCTTTAGATAGCTTGTCAGCGTTAAATGTCTCATTTGTTTTTAACACTACAGTATTCACTGGGTTTTTCTTGCCATCGTCTGAACCCGGTGCAGCGTAACGCATTTCTTGCCATGTAGCTAGTGGTAACCAAACAGTAGGTAAGTGGTTAAAGGTATTTTTTTCCACAAAACCGACAATATTGAAGTGCGTATCAGAACCAGAAATTTTTATTTCATCGCCTAATTTGTAGCCTTCGTTTTTAATTAAATCATCTACAATCACATCATTAGGCTTAGCCTTATCTAAGGCTACTCCTTCAATCACTTTAGGTTCAATAAAAGAGGCATCGGTAACACCTACAACAGTAATATCTACTTTCTTATCACTACCTTTTGTTTCATTCGTTGCTGAAGACATGTGAGAACCCATCAATGTTGCTTCTTCAACACCTGGTATGGCTTTAATTTTCACTAAATCGTCTCCTGAAAAAGTTGATTTAGTAAATTTATTCTCAGAATCTTTGGCAAATACCAAGTGATCCCCATTTAAATTTTGAATAGCTGCCGCGTTTAAAGCGTTCAATCCATTCCCTAAACCTGTTAATAGAAAGACTAACCAAGTGATTAATAAAACGATCAACGTGATCATTGTGTACTTTCCTTTATTGCGTTTAATCTCATTCCACGCTAAATACATTGATTTCCTCCTTAAAATAATAAAAGTTACTATAACGTAACTTTTATTATAATGAAGAGATTAATTAATGTCTATTTATTTGTTTTTTATCCGCTCTATCTCTCACGCTAATTAAATTAGGTCAAAATAAAAAAGTAATAGACGTAAGTCAATTTATGACTCACTATCTATTACTCTAACGTTTTCCTACCCCATTCATTAATAGCTGTTTTACTATCTCTATTTCTTCACAGCTGTCTCTATCTTCCACCATATGGATAGCGTTCATAAAAAAATTAACGATCCACTCATTTGGAATATTTCTCTCAAATACTTGTTGTTCTTTTCCTTCATCAATTAATTGGTCTAAATAATGTTTAAACTGTTCGTGGGCTTTTTTTAATTTAAGCATTTTTTCTGGAAATTGTCGACGTGTGTCATAGTCAATTCGGTATACACTTTCTAACAAACGATGAACATCTGCAAAAGCTAAAAATTTTCTTAACAAAATATCTAAACTATCCGTTGGTTGATTTCCGGCAATCTCAGGTAAATCTTCTAAAAAAACAGTCATCTCTGCTTCCATCATACTTAAAATCAATTCGTCTTTTGTTTGGAAGTGTTTATAAAGAGCAGGACGTGTAACGTCTAAATTTTGCGATAATTTAGCAAACGTTAAATAATCATACCCACCAATTAACAACAGCTCACGTGAAGCTCTATAGATATCTTCATCTGTTATTTTCATTTATAGCTCTCCCTTTTCTTTTCTCCCATTTTAACGCAAAAAAAGCCTATTTGGCAAACAAACCAAATAAGCTTTTTCAACTATTTTTTAGTATGCAATTGTTTCATAGCTTCTTGAGCCAATAAGTTCAAGTAATTCCATGGACGATCAAAATGAGGTTGGAAGAAGAAATCTTGTAAGGCTAAATCTTCAACCGTCATTTTATTTTGAACCACTACAGATAATGTATTAGCTGATTGTGTAATATCATATTTAGACATCAATTGACCACCTAAGATAACATGCGTGTCTTTATCATATACTAATTGCATATACACTTTCTCCGTGGAAGGCATAAACTCTGGGCGATAATTATCTTCAAACCAAACAGACCCAGCATTAATATCTGCTTGTAAAGCATTGCCTAATGTCATACCCGTTGAGCCGATTGTCCAACCAAATAAATATAAGCCTGATGTCCCTTGTGTCCCACGATATGCTAACGTGTCACCTGCAAGATTAGCGCCAACCAACATCCCCTGTCTAACCGCATTCGTTGCTAAAGGAATATAATTCTCTGTATCCGTTGGGTTATATTTAACCACTGCACTATCCCCTGCTGCAAAAATATCCGGATTACTAGTCTTCATGAATTGATCCACAACGATTGCACCATTTGGTAACATCTCAACCTTATCTTTTAACAATTCTGTTTGTGGTCGGAAACCAACACATAAAATTGCCAAATCCGCCTCATAGGCCCCTTCATTGGTTTTTACTGCTGTTAATTGCCCTTGCTCGCCTGCCACAAATTCTGAAACTGTTTCATTCAACGCAACCTTTACGCCTTTTTCACGTAAGAAATCTTCTAAAATATCTGTATGCCCCGCATCTAAATATTTATTTAAAATACGATCTAATCCATCAACCAATGTTACTTCTTTTCCTGAATCTACAAAAGCTTCCACAAGTTCAATCCCAATATACCCCCCACCAACAACGACGACTTTTTGTGCGTTATCAGCTTTGGCGATGATTTCTTTAGCTTGATTGTAGTTTTTACATAGTAAGACATTGTCCAATTCACGTCCTGGAATTGGCGGTGTGATTGGCCATGAACCAGTTGTCATTACTAATTTATCATAAGCCGTTTCCGATACCTCTCCAGTAGTTAAATCTTTTGATGTGACAACTTTTTGTTCTACATCAATCGCTGTTACTTCATGCTCCATGTGAAGTTTGGCACCTAAAGAAGCTAATTCTTCCGGACTTGAATAAAATAAATCTTGAGCGTTCTTCACAACACCCCCAACATATAATGCGATACCGCACGATAGAAACGAAACATTGTCATTACGTTCAAAAACGGTAACATCTGCCTCTGAATTATTTGCTAAAATATTTTTGACTGCTGCTGTTCCTGCATGAGTACAGCCCACTACTACTACTTTCATTTGTTTACCACCTTAAATTTATTAATTGAATTCCCCCAAATGTAATTGAAATCCCCCAACGAGCTTGACTATAACAAAATAAAAAAAACGATTCATCGATGATGCTTGCTCATTTAGCAGAAAAAATAGACTTTAGTTGATGATTTTCTTCACAAGCGGATAAATTTAATTTAACTCTTCCTATATAAATGCAAATAAAAAAAGTTTGTGTAATAAAAATCACAAACTTTTTTTATTTTTATTAAATTACCACCCTTTATTGTGTAGGAGGCATCATTTTTTCTTGTCCATGGTTATTAACTGAAAATCTTCCTTCATCGGTAGGAATAATCGGTGCATCACTTTCCCACGGCCAACCACCAAATTCTGTACGCTCAAAATCATTATATGCTTGAACGACTTCTTCACGTGTTGTCATAACAAATGGCCCATAAGCAAATACTTCTTCGTCAATAGTTTTGCCCGTAAACACCATGAAGTCAAGATTCTCTGTTACTGTAAAATCGACATCACTATCTGATGTATAAACCAATAAGGATGGGGCAGTAATTTTATTACCATCCACGCTTACTTCACCAGAACGGATGAATAATTGAACCGGCACTTCTTCTGGGAATTGTGGAATAGTTAAGGTTTTGCCTTGTGCCAATTGTCCTTCCCAAATATTAACGTAGTGGTTTTCATCATGTCCGTATGACACCTCACTTGGTTTTGGTGCACTCGCATCCAAATATGAACCAGCTAAAACTTTTAAATAATTCTCACTTGGTTTTTCTTTATCCAATACCACAATTGGTAACTCTTCTCTCCAGTGCATCTCGTAAGCACCTTCAACCATTTTCATTTTAGCCGGTAAATTAAGCCAAATTTGGACAATTTCAAAAGGATTCGGTTGATCTGTATTTACTAACGGGAACATTTCAGCATGTTGCATTCCCTTACCAGCTACCATCCACTGCACATCACCGTCTCCATAACGACCATAATTACCGTGAGAATCAAAATGATCAATATAGCCTGTTTTGGCATAGGTAATTGTTTGAAATCCTCGATGTGGATGAGCAGGGAAACCTGGTACATAATCACCATGGTACATTTTCCATCCTCTTGTAGAACTAAAATCATTTCCTTTTTCCCAATCAATTGGAAATTCAATAGGTGCCATCTCCCCATTACCTTTTGGATAAGCATCTACATGATGTGCTGCCAAAATAAAGGGATTTTGTACGGGAATTCTTGCCCCTTCTACTGGATATACGTTGCCTTTGATCATTTTATAACCCTCCTGTTTTAACTAACTTAAAGTAAGTCTAAACTATTAAATGTTATTTAATCAAATTTAACGCTCATTTAAATATAGAAAAAGATCGCACAAAGGCGATCTTTCTAAACTACTTACGATTCAACTGATAACGAACTAAAATGATGACATATAGCGCCGTTGTAAATAACGTAATCGCCCAAGGATTTGTGATAATAACTGATACTAATAATCCCAATAATACGATAATCACAATACCGGTCATCCATTGTTTATTGCGTTGTTTTAAACCAGTAAACAATTTAAAACTTGCTAAGGTAATTAATAACCAAACAACTACCATTGAATAGGAAATTGAGCTGACTAAATAATTAAACAAATTATCCCCAACGATCATTGATAATACAACACCTGCATACAAAATACTTGAGCAGAAAAGAACCGCACGTTGTGGAACATTTTGTTTGTTTAGTTGTGCTAATTTACGACTAATACCTGTTTGATCTTTCAAACGGAAATAAAGCGTTCGTGATGTGGCATAAACCCCTGAATTAATCGACGAGAATAAGGCCAAGATGATCACAAAATTAACAACGTCTCCTGCAAATGGAACCTTCATTTTTTCAAAAACTAAGACAAAAGGACTTTCAGGACTACTTGCCAATGTTTCCCATGGATAGATAATCAGTAAGAATAATAACGGCAAGATATAAAATGATACAATTCTTCCCATAACCCCTTTAATTGCCTGCGGAATTGCTTGTTTAGGATTTTCTGTTTCACTTACCGTAATAGCAAGCATCTCAGAACCTGCATATGAATAAATTACGACTAACATTGAACTTAGAATTCCTTTAAACCCAGTTGGAACAAAGCCACCATTATTCGTTAGATTACTAAATGCTGATTGGAAACCGACATCAAATACTTGACCGACCACTAAAATAACGGCTAGTACAATTAATACAATAATTACCGAAATTTTTGCAACAGCTAACCAATACTCTGTTTCAGCAAAGACTCTTACTGAATATAAATTAATCATGGTTGTTAATAACGCGATAATTAAAACAAATACCCATGTTGAGATGCTTGGAAACCACAATTGTAAAAAGCTTGAAGCAGCTACTGCTTCCGCAATAATATTGACCATCCAAACAATCCAGTAGGTCCAATCAATAAAATCACCCGTACGATCACCTAGATATGGTTTTAAAATACCCGATAAGCCACCTTCGCCTGTTTGATTATGAACCACCATCTGTCCCAAACCATACATGACAACAAATAAAAGCAAGCCCCCTAGTAAGTAACTAATTAATACAGCCGGACCTGCAATTCCGATGGCTTCTCCACTACCTTTAAATAGCCCTGCACCTATCGCCCCACCAAGTGCTAACATCGTAATATGTTTGGTAGACATTTTATTTTCTAATTTTTTCTCCATTGTATTCCCCCTTAAATATTACGTTATTTTAACAAAATTAAGGAAGCATAGCAAACATGTTAAAAACACAGCCAGTTACCGATCCATTTTTAAATATACGTTGATAAATCAAGGTTTATGGAACATATTTAAGAGATTTAGACTAATAACACGTTAATATAGTCCTATTTTTCAAAAAAAATTACATTTTTCTTCACACTTTTTTCTTAATTTAAACACTTTTAATCTATAAAAAAAATATATTTATGTTAAACTACAGATTGTGCAGTATTTATTTTGTTAAAGGAGAACTATCTATAATGAAATCATTTAAAATTCAAGATTTAATTTCTGTCGGTATTTATGCCGCCATTTACTATTTATTAATGGCGATTGCTGTGTTTGCTTTACATATGGGATTTGGGATTTTCAGTTATATGTTTATTCCTAGTGGTACAGCCTTAGTTGCTGGGATTGTCTATTTGTTAATGACACATCGCATTCCAAAATTTGGTGCCATCACTATTTTAGGTCTGGTCAATGCCGCCTTCTTTATGTTTTCTGGCTACTTTGCCTTATCATTCATCCCTAGTATCGTCTGTGGTATCCTAGCTGATGTTATTCAACATAAGACCAACTTACCTGAAAAAATTCGTACTCTTCTAGGCTACACTATTTTTAATTTCAGTTTAACGGGCCCTATCTTACCTATGTGGTTCATGCAAGATGCTTACAAAGAAGCTTTAGCAAGTAAGGGGAAAGATGCTAGTTACATCACAGAAATTTTAAAACCTGTAAATAACATGACCTTCGCACTAATTATTTTATCAATTATTGTATGTAGTATTATCGGACTATGGATTGCTAATAACATTTATCAAAAACATTTTGCCAAAACAAAAGGACAAACAAATGAGAACATTATCCGTTAAATTTGACCCCAGAAGTAAGCTAGTGACTGTTTTGTTCGCTAGCTTGCTTTTGATGTTTCGCTTTAGTTTAATTATTGAACTGGCCTTTATGACCCTACTTTTTCTCTTATTTATTCTTGAAGGTAGCTGGCAAAGAGGTCTTTTTTACTATTTAAGCTGTTTATCTATTCTGTGGCTCAGTGATTGGTTACTAAACTATATTAATCATCCTTTTATCACCTTTATTTCATTTGGTGTTATTGTGTTGAGACGTTTTTTCCCAACTATCATGGCTGCAGGATTTGCTGCTAACAAAACCAAAACGAGCCAGTGGATTGCAACATTAAAAAAATGGCACTTTCCCTTCTCAATTATTGTACCGCTTGCTGTATTATTTAGGTTTTTCCCAACCTTTTCACAAGATATAAAACATCTTGTAAATGCTATGCGCTTTAGAGGGATCATTCATTCATTTTGGGATTTAATCAGGCACCCTTTTAGAACTATCGAATATCTAGTAGTTCCTTTGTTGATGTCAACTGAAAACATCTCACTTGATTTATCTGCGGCTTCTCTTACCCGAGGTTTAGGAAATCCTGAAAAACAAACAAGCATCTATGCTATTCGCTTTGCATGGTATGACTATTTCCTTTGTTTTATTATTATTCTATTAGGAATTGGAGGGTTCATTCTATGATAAAAAGTCAACAGTTAGCTGTTTCTATGAATGATACACCTATTATAAAAGACCTAACAATCGATATTCCTGATGGTGAATGTGTCGTTATTACCGGCCCTAGTGGTAGTGGAAAATCAACGCTAATTAATTTATTAGCCGGATTAATTCCTGAATTATATAATGGGCAAATTAGTGGAAATTTAACGGTTAATAACCAAACCGTTCCACCTCATCACTTTTATGATTATGTGAAAGATTTGGGGATTGTTTTTCAAAATCCTAAAACACAGTTTTTTACAGGTGATGTCTACTCTGAGCTTGCCTTTCCAATGGAAAATTACGGGATAAATAGGGAAGAAATGCTAGAAAGATTAGCGCGTAAAACAAATGACTTACTATTAACCCCTTTTATTAACAGAAGCATGCTTAACTTGTCTGGTGGAGAAAAACAATTGATTGCGTTTGCTTCTAGTAGTATGATGCCTCATCGTTTATTTTTATTAGATGAACCTTCTAGCAATTTAGACAAACAAACACAAGAGAAATTATTGCGTGCCTTACAACAAATGAAACAAGAGGGCGTGACAATTATAATTGCCGAGCATCGGTTAGATTATCTATTGCCTCTTGCTGATCGCTTCATCTTAATGGATAACGGAACAATCAAACAAACGCTATCAACCCCTGAGCTTGATAAACTGTCGAATGCAGAGCTACACAAATTAGGGCTGCGTGCCATTCACCCTGTCACGAACCAGACCAAACTAGTTAAGCAACAAGAAACATCCGGGCAAGATAACATTCTTAACTTAACTAATATTAGCTATCGCTATCATCAACAAGCTACTACAACATTGACTATCCCTTCTTTGTCATTATCCAATCGTGAGATTATTGGTATTGTGGGGCATAATGGTGCCGGTAAATCAACCTTTTCAAAAATTTTAACCGGCTTAATAAAGCCTAAAACAGGAACGATTACTTTAAATGGAAAAAAACTTTCTAAAAAAGACTTAATCAATAAAAGTTTTCTCGTTATGCAAGATGTCAACTTACAACTTTTCTTTGAAACGGTGGAAAAAGAACTAACATTGACACCAGTAGACGGGCATTTATTTGATAAAGTTGTGGATAAACTAAATTTAGGACACTTATTAACAAGACATCCACAGACACTGTCTGGCGGTGAAAAACAACGTGTTGCCATTGCCAGCGCATTATTATCCGGAAAAGAATTAATCATTTTTGATGAACCAACTAGTGGCTTAGATTACCAACACATGAAAGAATTTAGTGAAACACTACATTGGCTTAGAGAGGCAGGGGTCTTTGTTTTAGTCATTAGCCATGACCAAGAAATGATAGCTCAAACATGCGATAGTTGTTTATCTTTTCATCAAGGAACTATTCAAACTCAATAAAAAGAGCAATTATTACTCACTACGGGGTAATAGTTGCTCTTTTTATTTGCTTAATAATAAATACTAGATACAAAATGAAAACACATGAAACTACTACTAAACAAATCACTTGCTCTAGATAACCAATCGTTTTGGCTAATTGATAAATAGGCGTGTTTATTAAATATTTTTCTGTGAATTTTACTGCAGCGGTTGCTGAAATGACTAATGGAAATGTATAGGCCGCGTAGCTTGGATAAAAAGTTGAGCGATAATGACGGACTGACAAAACTAGCACCATAACATATAATAATTGAGAAACAATCACTAATAAATATACCCAAACATTAGATTCATTACCTGATAGAGAGAGATACCCAACTAGACATAACGAACCTGGTGCTGCCAAAATCGTTAGTAGCGGTAGTTGCTCTTGTGTAAATTCCTTGATATAAAAAATTCTTATTAACATTACTGGTAATAGCACCACATAACAACTAATCGCCAATATAAAACTTATTTGCGCGATCTGTGGATAAAATGTCATCCCTGTCGTTGCAGCAACTCCTATCCCAACAAAAACGATGAACCAACTGGGCAATACTTTCTTAAAAAGAAAGGGTTCTTTCAAAATAAAACGATAACAGAAATAAAGTAACCAGCCATAATGGAACAAGCAACAAACTAACCATAATCCTTTCAACAAGGCGTGAGGAATTTCTGGCATATATTTCCCCCACTGATTAATTAAAATCATACTAGCCATAGCTATCGTTGGAAAAACAGAGGCTACCACTGGATTAGCCAAGCTTTCTCTTACTTCAGAAAATAGCCATAAAATTTTCAGATACATTAACAAACAGCCAATTGTTGCAATAATAAAAAAGAAGATACCCATCACATTTAATGGTCCATCTATTAATAATAGACTAAGTGATGACATCCCTAATAGTAATCCACCCATTGGAATTGGAAGACTTCTTAATAAATTTTTCATAACGTCACTTCCTTACCATTGAAGTATAGTCGCCTTTGTATTATTATAAAAGAAAATATTATTGATAATAATTATTAACTTTATTAATAATAAGGAGGTTCGTTATGTTTACATGGATCGAAACATTTCTATCAGTTTACGAAACAAGAAGCTTTACGAAATCAGCTGACTTACTATTTATTTCACAACCTTCTGTTTCTGTTCATATCAAGAAATTAGAACAGCACATGAACGTACCACTCTTTATACGTGGTGGTAATCATCAATTAGTCCCTACTGAACATGCAGACTTTCTTTATCCAAAACTTCAATTAATTAAAGATGATTGGCAAGACCTAGTACGCGACGCTAAAGAGTTACCTATGATAAAAAAGGACGTCACCCTTGCACTTTCTAATACTAATGCCTTAAAAATCATTCCTAAAATTTTACCTGCTCTATTATTGAACTTTCCTATGATTAATTTTCAATTAATTGAAACAAATTCAAACAATGTCTTAACTATGCTTGAACAGCATCAAGCTGATATTGGATTAATCGAAGATGACTTGATTCACCCACAACTTAATCGTGAGGTGTTTTATCAAGATGATTTGGTATTATGTGGCGATAAAAACGCACCTTATTGGTTAATAAGAGAACAAGCTTCTGGAACCTATCACTATCAAGATAGCTACTTAAAAAAACATAACCTTCAACCAAATTTTATCAAAGTAAATAGCAACGAGATGATTGTAGAACTTCTATCTGAAGGAATCGGTCAAACTATTATCTCTAATCTTTTGATAAACAACCACGACAATATTCCTATTCAACAAATCATCACTACACGTCATTTATCTATTGCTTGGCGTAAAAGTAATCAAGACGAAGATGTCCTGTCTATCATTCAACAAATAAAAAATAACTTTGCTTAACAACAACTAATTTTTAATTTTTTCATTAAATAACAATTAAACAAACAGTAATCACAAGTAATATAATGTATAATAAAAATTAGAGTCTCAAAAAATAAATTTGAAAAGGATGAGTAGATGGTAAAACAAATTAAAAGAGTAGGTTTGATTTTAATCAGTGCACTAATTTTAGCAGCCAGTGTTAACTTATTTATGAGCCCACATCATGTAGCAGCAGGGGGAGCTAGTGGTTTGGGGGTTATCATAGAATATGCTCTCAATATTGACCGTTCAATTACAGTATTAATCTTTAATGTTATTGTATTAGTACTTGCAGCACTCTTTTTAGGAAAAGAATACTTTTTTAATACATTAATTGGGGCGATTGCCTTTCCTTTGTTTTTAGGTCTACTACCTGAATACATGGTAGTTAGTGATCGGTTCTTATCAATTATTATTGGAAGTATTGGTTGGGCAATTGGTGTATCTATTTTGTATAATATTCAAGCATCAATTGGGGGAACGACTATCCCACCACTTATTTTAGAAAAATACTTCCATATCAGTCCATCTATCGGCTTATTAGTCTCAGACGCGATTGTCGTCTGTTTAAGTCTTTATATCTTTGGGGTTGAATCATTTTTCTTTGCTCTTATTTCAATTGCTATCACGTCAGTAGTTATGACGTATTTAGAAACTGGTATGAACCGTAAAAAAGCCATTATTATTGTGACGAGTATGGAGCCAAGTGAATTCAGACAAAAAATGGATGCCATTACTGTTCAAACACTTGTCATGTTTACTGTTCAATCAGGTGAAGAAAACAAACAAGATACTATGAAATTAATTGTCGCTTCGGATAAAGAATATCCAGCCTTAAAACAAGCGATTAATCAAATTGATCCACAAGCCTTTGTGATGGCTTATAATGTCTCAGAAGTTAGTGATTTAGGATTAACCTATCACCCGAGTGACATTTAATAACAAAAAGCAGCATGACAAAATTTGTCGTGCTGCTTTTTTATTAAGCTATCCTAACTAATGAAACGCTGGTAGATAAGCTTTGTGAGCTTCAAGCATCTCATCCATCACTTGTTTTGCTACATCTCCACTTGTTATTAATGGATTCATCGTAAAGGCTTGTAATAAGGTACCTCTATCCCCTGTTACGGCAGCCTCTAAGGTCAATTCTTCCATAGATTTCATCACTTGTAATAAACCACGTTGTTTTGGACTAAAATGACCAAAGTTAAATGGTACTGGTCCATTTCCAGTCATCATACATGTCACTTCAACCGCTGCTTCGTCAGGTAAATCTTTGATAGTTCCATTATTACGAGTACTAACGGTCATGACTTTACGTGTATCATTATAAATAGAGTTAATTACTTCACAGGCCGCTTCTGAATAACGAGCTCCACCACGTTCTGCTAATTGCTGTGGCTTATAATCTAAGTTAGGGTCTTTGTATAATTCAAACAATTCATGCTCAATTTGTTTCACTTTTTCAGCACGAGTACCGTTCTCTTTGAAATCCTCTAATTCTTCGGCTAACATTTTATCGGTGTAGTAGTAATAGTTGTGATATGGACAAGGAATCATCTCTAGATTTTCCACTTGTTCATAAATCAAGCTGTTGTCTTTAATATTAGCGACAATTGATTGATTTTCATCATTGCCGTACATTTTCTTAATTAATTCTTTGGTACGATCGACGCCATTTTTATCCACTGCTGTATGCCAATGTAAATGATTGATACCCGCAAAGTGGAAAAAGACATCACCTAATGATTCTCCTAATAATTCAGTTTCTTGATATACTGCATTGACTGGAATATTACATAAACCAATGACTTTATCCCATTTACCATAACGTAAAACAGCTTCTGTCACCATACCTGCTGGATTAGTAAAATTCACCAACCAAGCATCTGGACATAATTCTTTCATATCTTCCACAATTTCTAAAATCACAGGAACGGTTCTTAGTGCTTTAAAAATACCACCGGCACCATTTGTTTCTTGTCCAATCATGCCATGGCTTAATGGAATACGCTCATCCAAGATACGTGCGTCTAACAAGCCTACACGCATTTGTGTCGTAACAAAGTCAGCGTCTTTTAAGGCTTCACGACGATTTAACGTCAAGTAAACCTCAATTGGCAATCCAGCTGCTTTCACCATACGTCTTGCCATTTCACCAACTATTTCTAACTTTTCTTTACCCGCTTCAACATCAACCAACCATAATTCGCTAACAGGTAATTGCTCATAGCGATTAATAAACCCTTCGACTAATTCCGGTGTATAACTAGAGCCACCACCAATTGTTACGATTTTTAATTTTTTACCCATTTGATTACCTCCTAGATGTTCTCTTCTACCTACTTCTACTATACACCCGAAAAGCAAAAAATAAACCGGTTACAACCATTTATTGACAAATTACTTCTGAAGTAATTTGTTACAATAAAAAAACAATATGTCACACCTGTGTTGTCCTTTATTTGACCTTCATTCATGCCTATTTTATAATAAATAGAATCGTACTATTTTAAAGGGAGGTAACAAGATGTTATTTTTATCTCATCAAGTAGAACTTAATCAACTAGAAATAGATATTTATCACTATATTACACAAAATTTAGACAAAGTCATCTATATGCGTATTCGTGATTTAGCTGATGCTACTCATGTTAGCACCACAACCATTTTACGTTTTTGCAAAAAATTTGGTTGTCAAGGTTTTAGTGACTTCAAATTAAAATTACAAATGTATGTGACTGAACAAAAAAACCGTAATGAGGAAATTGAGTTGGTTGACGAACTTCCTTATATAGAATTTCTAAAAAGAACGAATACAATTGATTTTCAACAGCCTATCGAAGAATCTGCTAACATTTTAACAGATGCTGATTTAATTTTATGTGTTGGCGTTGGAACGTCTGGTGTGATGGCTAGCTATGCGTCTATTTTATTTAGTTCACTCTTCAACCTTGCACTGCCAATAACAGATCCAATGAATATTCCTTTAGATAATATTTCCTCACAATTGAATAAAAAAATCTGTTTATTTGTTATTTCAGTTTCTGGAGAAAATCGTGACATCATTGATTATATCAATCAAATGAAACTAACCAATGCAACGGTTGTTTCCATTACTAATAGTGGCAACTCGACTATTTCTAAGTTATCAACAGTTAATATTCCTTACTATACCAACACTGAGATGTATAAGAACACAAATATCACCTCACAGTTACCCGTTACTTATATTATTGAAATGATTGGACGTTACGCTAATCATTTAACACAAATTTAATTTGAACATTTCATAAACAAGTGTTATGCTATACGCTTAATTAAACTAATCACATTAAGGAGTTTTTTATGATCCGTAATCTTTTCAAATGGCTACTTATCCCTGTCGTTATTTTAGTCATTATTTTTTCGAGATATTCTTTGAATATTTCTGTAGCGGCCATTCAATTTATTTTTTCTTTAACACCCGAAGTAACTGATACTAAACGTTTTGAAGAGGTAAAATCACGTCTTATCACAAAAAAAGATCTTACCTATACCTCTTCTTTAGCTAATAACACTGCAGATATCTATTACCCAAAAAAAGAAGGGAACTATCCTGTTGTTTTTTGGGTTCACGGTGGTGCATATGTCGCAAGTAGTAAAGAAAGTGTTGAAGAATATGCAAGTAACTTAGCAGATAGTGCACAAGTTGCCGTTATCAGTATGAATTATCAATTGGCTCCAGATTCACCTTATCCTGGACAATTAATTCAAACGAGTGAAATGGCTGAGTATTTTATCGAACACGCTGAAGAATTTCCTATGTTAGATTTTAGTCAATTATTCTTTGCAGGAGATTCTGCTGGCGCTCAAATTGCTGCTCAATACTTAGTGACTCAGACAAATCTTGAGTATGGTAAACAACTAGGGATTAAACCTTTGTTGACACCCGAACAATTAAAAGGTGCCTTACTTTTTTGTGGACCTTATGAAATTAGTCAGTTAAGAGATACAACTGACAAATCATTCTTCGCTAAATTTTTATACCAAACAGTTGCACAAGCTTTAATTGGTAAAAAAGACTGGCAGAATGAACCACAAGTGGAGGAAGCGGCAATCTCTCAACATGTTACCGCAGACTTCCCTCCTAGCTTCATCACAGATGGTAATCTAATGACTTTTACAGATCAAGGTAAATCACTAGTCAATC
This sequence comes from Vagococcus xieshaowenii, assembly GCF_004792515.1. Lineage (NCBI taxonomy): Bacteria > Bacillati > Bacillota > Bacilli > Lactobacillales > Enterococcaceae > Vagococcus > Vagococcus xieshaowenii. The sequence goes on from NZ_CP038865.1 coordinate 1,533,176, forward strand.
GACTAAATGAGTTAGGCGTTGAAACACGTTCATTATTCTTTGAGGACAAGCCTAAGCTTGGACATGAATATCAATTTGATTTTACAACAGATGAAGCACTTGAAGCCTTTGATGATGTCTTATCATTTATTCAACAACATCGCCATGAATAACCAAACAAGGAGCTGTGACAAAAGTTAGTCACAGCTCCTTGTCTTTAACTATCTTCTTTTATTTTTCTGAAAGATTTGAAATGGATAAACTAGTTATCCGATTTTCGATAAATTGATTTTGTTGTCTTTCTGAATCATTGATTTCATTTGACCATTTCAAAACAATTAAAAATAATAACACCATTAAAACTAATAACCAACCTACATCGTTTAATGTATTTCTTTTCTTAACCATTTTCTCCTACTAACAGATAATAATTATCTGTCTCTTTCTATTCGTGATATCAAGATATAACCCTTTTAATTTTATTGATATTATATCATTTAACTAAACAATCGTTCAATAAGTTATTCGTAAAATAAACACGCCAATAAAAAAAGAGCAGATTCCTCTGCCCTCCAGTAATTCATTAGTTCTCGTCTTTCATACCATTTAGCACTAAATTTAAAACTATCGCAACAATACTACTCACCACAATACCGTTGCTGGCAAACATTTTAATCGTTTCAGGCATGAATTGGAATAACTCGGGCTTAATAGCAAATCCTAAACCTAAGCCAATAGAAACAGCGACAATCAATAAATTTTTATCATTATTAAAATCAACTCGCATTAACATCTTCATTCCTTGAACAGCTACCATGCCAAACATGACCAACATCCCACCACCTAGTACTGGCTCTGGAATCATTTGAGCAACCGCGCCCATCTTAGGTAATAACCCTAAAATAATTAAGAAAATAGCTGAAAAGACGACTGGTTTACGTGTTTTAATACCTGAAAGCTGAACAAGTCCTACATTCTGTGAGAAACCAGTATAAGGAAATGTATTAAAAATCCCACCTAAAACAACAGCTAAACCTTCAGCACGATAGCCACGCTTTAACTCATCTTGTCCAATTTTTTTACCAGTAATATCTCCTAAAGCAAAGTACACACCTGTTGATTCAACCATACTAACGATTGAAATAATAATCATCAGTAATATAGAAGAGACATCAAAAATAGGTTTACCAAAATAAAAAGGTGTCGGCACATGCATCCATTGAGCTGAAGCAACAATATCAGTTGAAACTAAGCCCATAGCAGCAGCAAGTAGTGTTCCCCCAACTAAACCAATTAGGACCGAAATCGAACGTAAGAAACCTTTACCAAATAATTGCGTGACTAAAATTAATACGATGGTAAAAAAGGCTAATATTAACGACTTTGCATTACCAAACGTTGGAGAAGCAGCTGATCCACCACCCATTTTTTCAATCGCAACGGGAATCAGTGTTAGACCAATTGTTGTAATAACTGTTCCTGTTACAATAGATGGAAATAGTTTTTTTACCTTAGAAAACACGCCTGCAATTAATACAATAAACACACCAGCTGCAATAATTGAGCCATAAATCGCACCAATACCTTTATTACTCCCAATCATGATCAGTGGAGACACTGCCTGAATAGCACATCCCAACACCACAGGTAAGCCGATACCAAAAAACTTTGTAACTACCAATTGTAAAATAGTTGCTATCCCACACATAAAAATATCAATTGAAATTAAATACGTCATTTGTTCCGGCGTAAAATTAAGTGCTTGCCCGATTAGCAATGGCACGGCAACCGCACCGGCATACATCGCTAAGAGATGTTGTAAACCTAAAACGGCAGCTTGAGCATTTGGCACATGTGTTTGTTTATCTATTGTGGATGATTGAACAGTTTTTGTTTTGATGTTTACTGAATTTTCCAATTTAGGCATCTCCTTCTAAAAACGTCACATAGTTATTATCTAATGAAGCCACACGTGCAAGTGACACTACTTTAATCCCCATATCTTCTAATAATTGACGACCTTCTTGGAATGATTTTTCAATCACAATCCCTACAGCAGCAACAGTTGCCCCTGCTTGTTCACATAATTCAATTAAACCTTTAGCCGCTTGACCGTTTGCTAAGAAATCATCAATAATTAAAATATGATCTTCGTTTGTGATGAATTTTTTAGAAATAGAAACTTGATTCGTTTCTTGTTTAGTAAATGAATACACAGGTGCAGTTAATAGTTCTTCATCCATTGTCACACTTTTAGATTTACGTGCCACAATTAACGGTACATCTAATTCCTTGGCTGCAAAAATTGATGGCGCAATACCTGAAGTTTCTACTGTAACAATCTTCGTAATTCCCGCTTCTTTGAAGTATTCACCAAAACTTTCACCAATTTGAGCCATCAGCAATGGATCTACCTGATGCGTTAAGAAACTATCTACTTTCAGTACTCCTTGATTTAATACACGTCCATCTTGTTTAATTTTGTTAACTAATGCTTCCATTTATAACTTCCTTTCCTTTTGCCCAACTGATGACAACTATAAAAAGAAAAAGACCTCTTTTTGCGTATAAGCAAAAAAAGGTCTCCTAAACGTCGACAAATTTCCACTTATAGTCTAACCTTTACGGGGTTAGGTAGAGACGGTCAACCGTATTATGACCATATATAAGTTGTATCAAATTGGATTGTATCTTTATTATGAATGAAAAAACGAAAAAAACAAGTAAAATATCTTATATTTTTCAGATATTTCATTTATTTATCCTAATTTTCTAACATATAATAGACCATTTGTTCGGTATTTCTAATAAAAAACTGCATATCCTGAAAACAAGAAGTCTCTTGATAAGAGACTTCTTCAATTCCAGATGAACTAAATTGATAAATCAACGCCTCTGGATGTGCTAATAGGATGGGGGAATGAGTTGCTACAATAAGTTGACTACCTTCTTTAATCAATTGATCAAAAATACGTAATAACGTCATTTGACGACTAGGCGATAGACCTGCTTCTGGCTCGTCAAACAAATACAATCCCTGTGGCTCAAAACGTTGCTCGATTAACGACATCACTCCTTCACCGTGCGATTGTTGATGTAACTTCTTATCTCCATAACCACTGACGCCTAAATTTTCAATTTCACTCGCTAAATTATAATAACTCTCCGCACGTAAAAAATACTTCAAACGTGGCAAACGCCCTGTTTTGTGAACAACTAGTTGTTCCGACAACTGACTATGGGTTGCTTTCGTTGCAAAGTTAAACTGTTGGCTTCCACCTTCAGCATTCATCCCCATCGCTACCGCTAACGCCTCAATAAACGTTGACTTACCTTGGCCATTCTCACCTGAAATAAAGGTTATTTTATTCGATAAAATTAACCCATCGTGATCAGCTAACCATTTAATCACAGGAAGCTCATGATAATAATCCATTTGCTCGTCCTTAGATAGCTGTAACAAAACCCGTTTAACAAATGTCATAACAGCCCCTCCTTATATTAGTTCAATCGCTTAATATCGCTCATATTAGTTTCTCTAATTATTATCCAACATTTTATAATACTTGTCTGATCATACCAATTTTATAATGTTGTAATGCAGCTTTCAACCATTATAATTTTCTAACACAGATGACCTTCTTGTTCCTATCGTTAATCTTCATTTTATGCTAAAATCAAGTGACTACCTAAAAAAGGAACGATGAACATGAAAATACAACATAATTTAAAAGTCGGTCAAAAAATAACGTTACCGATTAAGCGACTTGGCATTAATGGTGAAGGGATTGGCTACTTCAAAAAAACAATTGTTTTCATTCCAGGTGCTTTACCTGATGAAACAGTGACAGCCACTATCTCAACTGTCGCGCCAAAATTTGCAGAAGCAGAGCTAAATAAAGTAAACAAAGCCTCCGCACAACGTGTTCAACCTAGATGTGCCGTCTACGAAGAATGTGGCGGTTGCCAGTTACAACATTTAGCTTACGAAGCGCAACTTGTCTTCAAAAACGATGTTGTCAAACAATCACTGGCTAAACACAAACCAATAGGCTATCAACATTATAAAATGCGTCCAGCCATTGGAATGTCTAACCCTTGGCAATACCGTAATAAACTCCAATTTCAGATTAGAAAAGATGAAAATGGGGTAATAGCTGGTCTTTATCAACCTAACTCTCATCGTCTAGTAGGCATTGATGATTGCGTTGTTCAGCAACCTATTACCATGGATATCTTAAATGGGGCTGTGCGTGTATTAGAAAAATATAATGTGCCTATCTATGACGAACGTCGTAATAGCGGTATCGTTAAAACATTGATGATTAGAACGGGGCTAAAAACTGGCGAAACACAACTTGTATTCATTACACATAGCCCTAAGTTACCACAAAAAAATCAAATGATTAACGAATTAAGACACGAATTCCCACAATTAGTCTCTATTATGCAAAACGTACAACCTACTAAAAGTTCGGTCATCATGGGAGATGAAACCCTTCATTTATGGGGGAAAGAAAGTATTGCAGAACAACTTGAAGATGTGCACTTCAACCTATCACCTCGTGCCTTCTTCCAATTAAACCCTGAGCAAACAGCCGTCTTATATGATGAAGCAAGGAAAGCATTAGATGCGCAATCTGGGGATAAAATCATTGATGCTTATTGTGGCGTTGGAACGATTGGTCTAAGTATAGCCAAGTTGGTAGGTGAAGTGCGTGGTATGGATACCATCCCAAGTGCTATCGAAGATGCTAAAGAAAACGCTAAACGATTAGGGGTAACAATTACCTACTACGAAGCGGGTACGGCAGAAGAATTAATCCCCAAATGGTTAGAAAAAGGATTCCGACCAGATGGTATTATTGTTGACCCTCCAAGAACAGGCTTAGATAAAAAACTAATCGATACACTACTTAAATACCCAAGTAAAAAACTTGTGTATGTTTCTTGTAATCCATCTACGCTAGCACGTGATCTTGTCTACCTAACCAAAAAATATAATGTCGACTACTTACAATCTGTTGATATGTTCCCACAAACAGCTCGTGCTGAAGTAGTAGCAAAATTAGTTTTAAAATAAAATAAAAAAATCCAAGAATTAATTTTCTTGGATTTTTTCTCTTATCTGACCAATTACAAAAAAATAATTACTAATCCCCATTGTTATCATCGTTACACTAAAGAAAATTTTTATTATACTAAAGAAATCAACAGGAAGAAATAAAAAGATAATTCCTAAACTAGCAAATACAAGATTATAGAAAATCTGATTTTCTAATTTTAGCAGTTCTATATAAAAGAACCCTCTATAAATAACACAGACGATAATAAATGAGCCTAAAACAATAGAAACCAATGTTGGTGCAACTTGTGAAAGAAAAAATATTATGATGGAAAAAACTAAAAAAATACTGCCTCCAGTCACCGTTACCTGAAAAACATTTTCATCACGATTATATTTCTTTCCACGACCTATTGCAATCAATCCCAAAACAAGAAAATAGATCCCCACAATCAAACATGCTTGTTCAGGATTATTAATCACAGGGAAGAAGAAAAAAAGCCCTAGTAAACATAGCAAAATCGACTGAATCAATTCTATTTTTTTTAATGCATGTAAGCCCTCAACTGATATCATGTAGCGCCTCCTCTAATACAGTCTGACTTATATCATAAACGATAATAGCGATAACAAGGTGACCGATAATAGATTTTTTTATGAAAAAAATACTCTTATCTTCACAAAAAAGATAAGAGTGTGAATTTTATGTGAAGATTAATAAGCACGTGCCCAATGAACCATTAGTTTAGCCTCTTCACCATTCCAAATGTCTTTAACATCTGTTAAATCCATATCAATATGTTCAAACGCAATACAACGAGGGGTTGCACCAGTTAATTCTTTGATTTCATCTTCAACTTGTTCAGAACCTGAGTATGGTGCAATAACAAAGCCACCTTCTTTAATCATTTCGATAAACTCTTCTTTAGTTGACGCACGTCGTGTTTTTTCTTCTTGACGTGCTTTAGCTGTTTCATATAAGTTTTCATGAATTTCATCTAATAACGCCTTTAAGTTTTCGTTTAAGTTGTCGTCTAATGGTAACGTTGATTTTTCTAATGTATCACGACGACAAACTGTTACGACTTTATTTTCGATATCACGAGGTCCTAATTCAATACGAACTGGAATACCTTTCATTTCACATTCATTAAATTTCCAACCTGGTTTTTTATCTGAATCGTCTAACTTAACTTTGAAATCAGCTTTTAATTGTGCTTTCAGTTCATTAGCTGCTTCTAATACACCTTCTTTATGTTGCATAACTGGTACAATCATAATTTGAGTTGGTGCAACACGTGGAGGTAATACCAAGCCACGATCATCACTATGAACCATGATCATCGCACCGATTGAACGAGTTGTAATGCCCCATGAAGTTTGTTGAACATATTGTTCTTTTCCTTCTCTATCTAAATATTTAATTTCAGCCGCTTTAGCAAAATTATCCCCTAAGTGGTGAGACGTTGCTAATTGTAAGGCTTTACCATCATACATTAAGGTTTCATTTGTATAGGTTTCATAAGCACCAGCGAATTTTTCACTTTGTGTTTTAATTCCTGATACAACTGGAATTGCTAGCAAATCACGAACCATGTCACGATAAACAGTTAACATTTGACGTGCTTCTACATCTGCTTCTTCGAAAGTTTCATGACAAGTATGACCTTCTTGCCAGTGGAATTCTGTTGTTCTTAAGAATGGACGAGTTGTTTTTTCCCAACGTACCACATTGGCCCATTGGTTATAAAGAACAGGTAAATCACGGTATGATTTAATAATGTCACGGAAGTGTTCCGCAAATAACACTTCCGAAGTTGGACGAATTGCTAACCTTTCAGCTAATTTGTTATTACCACCTTCCGTTACCCAAGCAACTTCAGGTGCGAATCCTTCAACGTGTTCTGCTTCTTTTAATAGTAAACTTTCTGGAATTAATAACGGCATCATCACATTTTCGTGATCTAAGCGTTTCAAATGCTTATTAAATTCAGTACGGATATTCTCCCAAATAGCGGCTGCTGTTGGACGTAAAATCATACTTCCTTTTACGCCTGAATAAGCAGCTAATTCGCCTTTTACGACAACATCGGTATACCACTGTGCAAAGTCGACATCGCGACTAGTAATTTCTTTTACAAATTCTTGTTTTCCCATTATTGTGCCTCACTTTTTTATTTTTTATACAAAAAAGCATACTTTAATGCAAGGACCAAATATGGCGGTACCACCTTGCTTTAAAGTATGCTTCACTTTACGTCTTTAGTCGCTGATAAAGGTAGCGAAACCTATTCATACGGGTAGGTTCAAGGGGTCTTTGATAAAAATCTCTCAGCTAATGATTTTCTCTCTGAATCAAGAGGATGCCTCTACTATTCCACAAAAATTATTCAATTGTCTCATGAATCCATTTCACTATATCATCAAAAAAATGTAGTGTCAAATGACAATCATTATTTATTTACTTCTAACCAACTCAATGCTGTCCCTACATAAGCAGCCGCTCCGTAAGGCATTGCTTCATCATCCATAATCAATTTGGGATGATGCAAGTTATAAGCAGGATGCTCTCTTGAATCTCGTGTCATTAACATTAGTGATGTACTTGGTACTTGGTGTGAAATTAACGCAAAGTCTTCTGATCCCATCACAGGAATCTCTGGATTCATTGGAGGCATAAATTTATCTTTGCCAAGATAATTTGGTAAAGACTGTGCAATATGTTCCACCAATTCAGCATTAGATTCAAAATAAGGAGCGCCGGCTGGGAACGAAACTTCTGCCTCACAACGAAAGGCTTTGGCGATATTTTCTGATAATTCAATCATTCTTTTTTTAATTAAGGCACGATGGTCTTCATCATATGTTCGAATAGTCCCTTTCATAGAGATTTCATCTGGAATAACGTTAGCGGTCTCACACCCTTTAATATCACCTACTGTTACAGAAACTACTGCATGAGGCGGCAATTCACGTGACTGCAATGTATGTAAGGCATTCTGAATTGCTGCCATTGGTACTAATGGATCAATCGCTAAATATGGCATTGACCCATGTCCACCACGACCTTTAATATTGATGGTGAACCAATCAACTGATGCCATTGCTTTACCAGAATTCATTACACCTACTGTTCCAACATCAACGGGATTTCCTGGAAAAACATGTAGCATTACTGCCGCATCAGGTTTAGGATTTTCTAATACCCCATGCTCAATCATATCTTTTGAACCTTTCATAATTTCTTCACCAGGTTGGAACATCAATTTAACTGTACCTGGAATATCTTGTTCATATTTTTTAAGGATTTTTGCAGCAGCTAACATCATAGTTGTATGCATATCGTGACCACAGGCATGCATTTTACCTGGAACTTTTGACGTATAAGCTACACCCGATTCTTCATTAATCGGTAAGGCATCCATATCACCACGTAATAGCATGACTTTTCCTTCACCCGTTCCCACCGTCACAGTTAATCCTGCTTGTCCGACATGTTGGATATTATCATATCCTATTTCAGAAAGTTTCTTCGCAACGTATGCTACCGTCTGTTCTAAGTCCATACCAGTTTCTGGATGTTCGTGTAAATGATGACGATTAGCTACCATTTCATCATATAAAGCTTGTGCTTCTTTCAAAATCGTTTCTTCTAATAACATATAATATCCTCCTTTTATGTACTTAGTTAAAGTTTAACGATAATTTTATCTTAGGTCAACTTAAAAGAGGTTACCACAAAAAGCATGTGTGATAACCTCTTTTAATGATTTATTCATTTTAAGTATTATTTTATCATTCTTTTAGTAACTGGCCACTTATCAAAAAATGTATTCATGTATAACATTGGCATCATGTACACAAATTGACCACCTAATATCCCTAACATTGGATGACCTAAACCTAAATCATTGCCACCAAATGGCCAAATATGTAATGTCTTAATCCACAATATGCCTAATAGCGAACCAATAATCAATACAATCGCAAGCTGTGTAAGATTTCTCCCTAATTTAGACGTAATCAACGTTTGACTAGGGAAATCATCAAAATGATGATGCCATGTTAGTAATACATTGATAATTGTCAAAGCAAAAGAAGCAACCACAATATCCGGTGCCAAGCCTTCAGATTCAGCTAATGGTGTTAAGAGTGTTCTTAGTACTCGTAATGATAGTAATGACAGAACAATGGCTATGATTAAACCAATTATCCCTGACCACGGTTGCTTACTAGTAATGAATTTTTGTGGGTAACCGGCCATTCCTTCAGCAGGTAATAAAAAGAAGAAAATAAACAACTGACACCAAGCAATGGCTGTCGACCATCCATCAAAGGGTACCCCTGTTATAGATTGACCTTCTGTTTGAAGTGTAATAAAACTTGGTAAAATAAAAATAATCCAATTAAATAATGCCAAAAACAAACCTAAAAATAGCGTCCCAAATGAAATAGCCCAAGGATCATTTGTATACTTACTAAAAGGATACTTTTCAAATAAGCTCACCAATGGAATTTGAGCTAAAATAACAGACAAGGTAAAGAAATTAAGTGCTCCCCAGCCTTTAATTGCTAATAACGCTTGGCTTTCACTTTCTGGTCGTAATAAAACTTGCCAATTAAATGGCTCCCACCAGATTCCCATTAATCCAACAAATACTACTAGCCCTATCATACCTACCATCATTGCAATAAAAAAATAACGTAATCCTGCAATAGGTTGCTTAGTCGTCGGTTTATTTTTTCCATAGTTACCTAAATTTAACGTGAACCAAACCCAAGGTGAAATGATGAACCAAAAGAAGGTACCTTCAACTGATTCCTTTAAAAAATGTGCCTGTGTTTCATCAGATAAAACAGAAATTTGTTCTCCACCAAACGCTAAAATAAGCGCTTGCCAAATATTTGACCAAATTACCCAACCTGCTGAAGCAACTAATAACACTATAGCAACTGACACTATACCACTTAACACAGGATGCTTTATCCTCTTATCCATTATATACTGATCCATAACCCTTCTCCCTTAACAATAGTTATTAATAAACATCGTTGTTATTCGCGCTAATAACAACTTAAAATTAACACCTATTGCAAACGTTTACAAATTAATTAAAATTACACCTAGTATTAAAATATTTAATGCACTTCTCCTATTGACTAATAGAAAAAAAGAAGAAGTGAGTAATCCTCACTTCCTCTTTCTTAATTCGTAACAAATAATATTAAACTAATTTATTGAAGAACTCAAGATAAGCATCCACAATTGTTTTAAAGAATCCTGTTGTTCCTTCGTTAATATTACCTTCTTCGTCAATTAATTCATGTACTGAACCAATATAAGCTTCTGGTTGTTGTAACGTTGGCATATCTAAGAATGCTAACGTTTGACGTAAATGATGGTTAGCACCAAATCCAGCAATTGCTCCCATTGACACACTCACAACTAAAGCAGGTTTTTTAGCCCAACTATTTTGACCATATGGACGAGAACCCACGTCTAAAGCATTTTTTAATGCTGCTGGAACTGAACGATTGTATTCTGGGGTAAAGAAGAATACACCATCTACAGATTGAATGTCTTCACGTAAACGTGTCCATGAAGCAGGTGTTTTTTCTGGTGTATCGATATCTTCATTAAAGAATTCTACATCACCGATTTCAATGAATTTCGCTTCATAGCCTTCTGGTAATAACTCTACAAATTTATTTGCTACGATACGATTAAATGAACCTTCTCTTAAACTACCTACTAAAATACCAATTTTTTTTGTCATGATCTATACACTCCTTAAATTTTGTTTTTACTATTTTTAAAACGTCTAGAATTGTTGTCCAACAACAACTTAAATTCATCTTAACACCTTACAAAAAATAAGTCTAAACATATGCTTACTTTTTGTAAGGTTTTCTGCAAAAATCAATCCATTTAATAAAAAATGTTTTAGATCTCTTAATAAATTAACTAATCGTAACCGATGTACCTGTTGTTATGGTGTCATAAAACCACTTAGAATCTGGTAAAGGTAACCTAATACATCCATGAGAGGCTTCCTGACCTAATTTAACCGCTTCTTTTTCCTCCACCTCGTGTTCATTCCACATCAGCACGCTATGGAACAAATAGACGCCATGACCAGAAAAAGAAACCCAATTATACGCCCAGTCATCGTCTTCTTGCCAATAAAATTTATCTCCTCTTTCAGGTTCAATGACAAAATCACCTGTAGGAGTTGGTGTACCTGCTTTACTATCTCCAGTTGAACAAATCATCGTGTAAACCGTCTCACCATTTTCTTTGATGTAGACTCTTTGATTAGGAATCGAAACTTCTACGGATAATTTTGATGGATCTTTAATAATTGGATAGCTAGCCTCGGAAGGCTCATTCCAAGGATGAACGTCCTTCTTCGTCTGAGCTTTTTTCTCTTGCTTAACATCTTGCATATCACGTTGATCAATCTCTTCTTTTGTTGACGTACTTTGTGAGACAACACTTGAATCATCTAATAAACGACTAGGTGACGTCGTCTGATATTCTGCAGCTTCTTTTTTCAAATTGTATGTATACAAGCTTGCAGCTACCACCGTTAATAGTACAGTAATGGTTCCCAATATTTTAATAATTTTTTTCTGCTTTTGTTTAATCGTATTCCCATCCTTTCTATCAGTCATGATGATACCATTCCCATGGTAACTTCCCAACAGTTCATTTTATGCCCTTTAATTAATATACCTATTATAAAACAAAACAGATTTAAAAATCTACCTTTTGTGAATTTATAACAAAAAATAAAAGATGCCTCTTAAAAAAGACATCTTTTATTGATTATGTTTATAATAAAGCTTTTAATTCTACATCAGGATACTTATCATTAAACCAACGCATTGCAAATTCATTTTCGAATAAGAAGAGTGGTTGATCAAAGCGGTCGCGTACTAAGATATTACGACTTGAGCTCATTTTTTCATCAAGGACTTCTGGGTCAATCCAGCGTGCTGTCTTTTTACCCATTGGTGTCATGATCACTTCTGTATTGTATTCATTTAGCATACGATGTTGGAACACTTCAAACTGTAGTTGACCTACTGCACCGATAATATAATCGTTTGTATGATAAGTCTTATACATTTGGATGGCTCCTTCTTGAACCAATTGTTCCATCCCTTTATGGAATGATTTTTGTTTCAAGACATTTTTAGCTGTTACTTTCATAAACATTTCTGGCGTAAATTGAGGTAACTCTTCATAAGCCACTTTTAATTTACCTGTATAAATCGTATCCCCAATTTGGTAATTTCCCGTATCATACAGACCAATAATATCACCAGCTACCGCATTTTCGACGTTTTCACGAGTATCCGCCATAAACTGAGTGACATTGGCTAATTTAATTTTCTTACCTGTTCGTTCTAAGAATACGTCCATTCCACGTTCGAATTCACCTGAACAAATACGTACAAAGGCAATACGGTCACGATGGGCTGGGTTCATATTTGCTTGGATTTTAAAGACAAATCCTGAGAAATCTTCTTCATAAGGACTTATTTCTTCACCTTCTTGTGTTTTATGCTCAGAAGGTTCTGGAGCAAATTGTAAGAATGTTTCTAAGAAAGTTTCTACCCCAAAGTTTGTTAGAGCTGAACCAAAGAATACCGGTGTTAATTCCCCTGCTGCGATGGCTGCTTCATCAAATTCATTGCCGGCTTCTCTCACTAACTCAACTTCTTCTAGCACCTGTGAATAAATGCTGTCTTTAGCTAATGCATGCTCGCCTTCAATTTCTCCCGCTTCATTCAATGGAATAAAACGTTCTCCGTCATATTTTTCTGGATGATATAACTCAATACGGTTATGGAATAAATCATAAATTCCTTCTAACCCTTTTCCCATCCCAATTGGCCAGTTCATTGGGTAAGAATCAATTTCTAAGACTTCTTCTAATTCTTCTAATAAGTCTAATGGTTCACGTCCATCACGGTCTAATTTATTCATAAAGGTGAAAATTGGAATACCGCGCATACGACAAACTTGGAATAATTTCTTTGTTTGGGCTTCGATCCCTTTAGCTGTATCGACAACCATCACTGCAGCATCTACTGCCATTAACGTACGATATGTATCTTCAGAGAAGTCCTCATGTCCGGGTGTATCTAAGATATTCACACGTTTACCGTCAAAATCAAACTGCATTACCGAACTTGTAACTGAGATACCACGTTGTTTTTCAATTTCCATCCAGTCAGATTTTGCAAAGTTTCCTGTTTTTTTACCCTTAACAGTTCCGGCATTACGAATCGCACCACCAAATAATAGTAATTGCTCTGTAATCGTTGTTTTACCCGCATCCGGATGGGAAATAATTGCAAACGTGCGACGTGCGTCAACCGCTTGTTTTAATTGTTCTTCCATTATTATTGCTCCTTCTATACACGTACTTATTTTATCTAACTTCCATTATAAACTATTGTATAGTTACATTGGACAAGCACCTTTTCCTTTATTTTTTTCATCAGGTCGATAAAATTTTAATCTTTTCTAGTATAGCATGAAGTATTGATTCAATAAAGATTTTCTCTTTTTATCCTATAAAAAACTCGCAAAAATTATGACGATCATTTTTGCGAGTTTTTAATTTAATCTTCTGGTAGGTGCGCCACATGTGTAAATGTTTTAACTAAAATATCCCGTACATGCTGATCATCTAATGAATAGTAGATTGTTTTACCTTCACGTCTATTGCTCACAATATGATGTCGTCTTAACACACGTAGTTGATGAGAGACCGCTGATTGCTCCATTTTTAGTTGGCTACAAATTTCTGAGACATTTAATTCTGATTCTAATAGTAAGGTCAAAATTGTTAGTCTTGTTGTATCACCTAATAATTTATAGAGTTGACTCACTTTAGGAATCCACTCTTCTAAAGAATGCGCTGTCGATTCATTAAACATAGCGCTCACTTCCTTTTTATTTAGACAGTTGCTAACATTAATTATTTTTGTAGTTCCGCAATGGTTTCTTTAATTTTTGCGATTTTTTCTGATGCTTCTTCATGATTACCTGCCTTAGCAGCAATATAGAATTTAATCTTTGGTTCTGTTCCTGATGGACGAATTGCTACCCAGCTACCATCTACTAAGAAATATTTCAAGACATCAGAACTTGGATAAAGCATTTCTTCTACTTTACCATCTAAGTGTGTACGTGTTCCAGTTAAGAAATCTTCTGTCACGGTTACACCAATGCCACCGAATCCTTCCATTCCTAATTCACGAACAGATTTCATCAAGTTTTTGATTTTTTCCACACCTTCTACACCAGGCATGGTAACAGAAATCGTTTCTTCTAAATAAGTCCCATACTTAGTATATAAATTCATCAAACCGTCATGTAAGGTCATACCTTTTTCTTTGTAATAAGCAGCAACTTCTGCTAATAATACAACTGCTTGAACTGCATCTTTATCACGTGCAAAATCTTTAACTAAATAGCCATAGCTTTCTTCAAAACCGAATAAGAATGTCTTGGTCTTGTCATCTTCATATTGTTGAATTTTTTCAGCAATAAATTTAAACCCAGTTAATACATCTACCATTTCAATACCATAATCCTGTGCAACAGCACGTGCCATTTCTGTTGAAACGATTGATTTTAGTGCCACACCATTTGTGGGTAACGTTCCTTCTTCTTGCAAAGCATTTAAGATGTAATCTAACATTAATACGCCTAGTTGATTACCTGTTAAAATTTGATACTCACCATTTGCTAAACGTACCGCTGCACCGACTCGGTCTGCATCAGGATCTGTAGCCATTAAGACATCCGCCCCCACACGCTCAGCTAATTCAATCGCTTTTTCAAACGCTGAATATTCTTCAGGATTTGGAGAGACTACTGTTGAAAAATCTGCATCTGGCTCTGCTTGTTCTGGAACTATCTCCACACGGTCAAAGCCAGCTTGTGCTAGTCCTCGTTCAACCAACATTTTCCCTGTTCCATGTAGCGGTGTGTAAACAATTTGTAATTCTTCAGACATGCGGCTAATTAATTCATGATCAATTGTAACAGCCTTCATTTCAGCTAAATAACGTTCATCAATTTCTGATCCAATCATTTCAATTAATGAATCATTTTTATCAGCTACTCCAACGGTTAAAGGGTTGTCAATTTTGCGAATATAGTGAATCACCGTATTGGCATCATGTGGTGGCATTTGACCACCATCTTCCCCGTATACTTTGTAACCATTGTATTCTTTTGGATTGTGGCTGGCAGTAATCATGATACCGGCAATAGCATTTAATTCACGGACACCAAATGATAATTCTGGCGTTGGACGTAGCGCTTCAAAAACATACGCTTTAATCCCTTGTTTAGCCAGTACACGTGCGGCTTCAAGAGCGAATTCTGGTGATTGATGACGTGAATCATAGGCAATCACCACACCGCGTGACATCGCTTGTTCACCCTTATCTTTAATTAACTGGGCCAAACCTGCCGTTGCTTGACGCACTGTGTAGATGTTCATGCGATTAATTCCTGCGCCTAAAATCCCACGCATTCCTGCTGTTCCAAATTCTAAAGGCGCATAGAACGCTTCTTTAATCGTTACTTCATCGTTCATCATTTCGCTTAATTCTATTTTTAATGAGCTTTCTAATCCATCAAAAGCTAACCATTGTTGATATACATCTTGATAATTTGTCATTTTACACACTCCAATTATAGATTCTCTAACTACTATTATAAACCAAAAAACCTATAGAGAAAACGATTTCTCTTAATTTATTCATCTCACTAATGGAATAATGGAATAAAAAAAGGCTCCTCTCATTAAGAGAAGAGCCTAAAATGTTGATAAATCAACGATATTTTAATTATTTAGCTAAAGCGTCTTTAGCAGTATCAGCCTAATTGGTTGATTTTATAAGTATCTATACTGTTTTAAAACGGCTTTAAACCAGTATTCTCACCCAACTTATTTTTATATCGTTTTAACGAATATCTTTAAAGGGTATTCAAAGGGGTATTCATTTTTAAATTGCATAGGGCAAAGCTTTTTATTCATTGACTTTTACATCTATTACTCATTTTCTAATCCATACATCGAATCAAGTTTATTTCTTACTGAATCTACTAATGCTAGAGTAAAATCACGTTTACTATTGTTAGTCCATTCACCATTCTCAACATCTTCATTAAATGAATTCATCATACTAGGAATTATTTCTATAAAAGCTTTCAATAAAATTTTAGATACTTTTTCTTCTCTAACATCTAGCATAAACTGGCCTGAATAGTTTTCTACCATAATATCTATTTGAGAATTTCTAGAAAAATATCTTATTTCATAAGTTTCATCTTCGATTACAACTCTTACTTCAATCTCTGTCATTGATTGCATCTCGATTAAGAATGAAATCGAACTTATCAAATTCATTACTTCATTTCCTGAACCAGATAATACCGCCTCTTTTTCATTTGGATTTCCTTCACCTTTAAACCCAATTATTCTACTAATAGTTAGATCGTTATTATCATCTAAAACCTTGTTGTCATTCATAAACCTTGAAAGCAACCAAATAAAAAACTCTTCATTAATATTAAAGCTCTCAGCTTCAATAATTTTATTTTTATCAGAATTGTTCACTTTTCGTAAGACTCTTAATGATTGAGGACCTCTAGCTTTATCCATTAAATATTGAGTTCTTAATCCATCTGTATATATTACAAAGCCACCATGCGTCGTTTTTAATCTTTCAGTAGCAATGGGATTGGTTTCTTGACCTGATAAAAGACTATCGTATGAATACTTAATATAATTAAACTGAAAATCTGTACCTTTTATGCTGACAACTCTATTTTCATCAAATACTTTTTCAACTTCATATCTCAAAGGTTGGTTAGTCTGTGGGTCTGTATCAATTTCAAGCCACTCATTATAACTTAAAATATTTTCTAATATTTCATTCATACTCAAATATTCATCTACAGTATTCTTAGAATTATCAATATATTTACTAAACAATACACTGTCACCTCATTTTTTATATTGTACAACTAAATTCTTCTTTTTTTTGCAATATCTAAATATATTTCCTGTTATTTCAGAACTTATATCATTCTTTCTCCCAGCAGTATCATACATAGGCTTAATTCCAATATCAAATGTAAAACTAATCTCTTCTTCATTTATTGTTATACAATATTCACTCTGAGAATTACCAACTTGTTTTATTGATGGATCCGCCTTTACCATAGAGTCTATCCACTCAGGAAATTTTATTGTCACTTTTTCTTTTATCCCTTCTTTGTTACCTAATACTTTTACTTTGACCACTACACTTCGAGGTGTTTCATCTACAAGGATATTATATGATTCATCTTTTTTATCAGTGATATCTACTCGAATTGTTGTTCTTAATGATAACAAGTACAAGAACAAAGCATTCAGCAAACCACTGTAAATTGAAACACTAACAGTTACGTGCCACTTAGGGTCTGAAAGAACAAGGAAATGTTTAGTTATTAAGAAGTTATTACTTATTAAATATGAAATAGTTACAAAGACTCCTGTCATAATTGCTTTAAAAATCGGATGCTGTAATTTATCTTCCATTTAAGAAAACCTCAACAACATTTTTAATATACTTATTAAAAACTAATTCTTTCTGCTTCCCTCTTTGCAATCCACTCGAAGTCAATTCAAATGACAAAAAACCTTCTTCAGATTTTTTCCCCATAATTATTTTATCTATAAAAATAGAACCTTCATCTAAAGCCCATTCCAAGTAACTTTCTAATTCGCTAAAATAAAGAGGTGATTCTTTTATCTTTTCCACTAAATTATTAATCTCTATCCTAGTATTTTGATCTACAGAAGGATCATCAACTTCTACTTTTCCAAGTGTCCACCCATCTATCAACATTCTTTCTGCTATCTTTAACATTAAATACGAATTAATAATCACCTGAGTATAACCTTCTTTATACTCAGAATTCATAATAATAGGGTATGTTCCTGTCTTGCTCAAATCATCGACTAACAATAACTTTGTATGAAATACACTGTTTTCATTTTTTTTTAATATTTTACCGTAGCCATTCATGGTTTTCTCTCCCTATTTTTATTTGATAGCTTAATAGTATCAAATATCTCTTTAATTTTATATAGCTTTTATCATAATTTATAAAATAAAGCAATAAAAAAACTAATTTTTTTATACATCTTGAACTCTTCACTAAGCAATTCTTAGTCTAGGTTATGAACAGTATTCACACCCCTAAATTAGTTATTGTCTATGCTATGACGCCACACTTTTGTGTTGTCCTATAGGCTAGCATAATTTTATACCGCCCTATAGCTTGCCGATTTTTCGGCCACCCTTTTACTATATTTTGCATATTAAGCTGCATTAATTTATAATGGTTTTAAGCGATCACAACGTCGCGCGAGAAAAAATGTACAGTAAACGGCATGAAGCCCGAGAGAAGAGCGGAGGGGGTCCCCTCCCCCCTTCTTTTTTTTGCGCCCAACTTCCAACAAAAGTTTTTTTGAGAATCAACATAGACAAAATATTCTCCAGTAACATTTTTCTTTTAAAAAATTTTATTATTAATTTATTTTTTTTATTTATTTTTTTTATTTATTTTTTTCAAAAAGAAAACACCTAACTAGATTTCGTTAGGCGTTCCCTTCTCCCTTGATGTCATAGCCGTTGGTTATCGTCTATACTTTTCAAGTGGTTCAATATTTTTTGAGTCTAAATAAATTCTTTGGCCACAATCAAGGTCAACTATGTATCTAATTCTATTACCATATTGTACTTGACTCCTACCAACAATAACGCCTGGTACACCTAAATAGTAACCACTTAACAGGCTTACAACCCTATCACCTGGCTTAAACTCTTTCATCTATCTACCGTTTAACCTTTTTAGCATTTCTCTATAGTCATTTTCTTCGGCTATTTGTTCGGCAGTTTTATACCCTTTTTCTTTGTACTTTTGGTTGATGTCCTCGGTTACTTTTGTAATTGCTTTAGTCTTTTCTTTTTCAATATCATCAAGGCGTTGCTTTTCTGCTTCTTCCATTTCCGCCTTCATAACTTTATCCAACAATCTATTAAGCTCTGATTGTTCTTGTTCTTTTTGTTCAATAGATTGTTTTAAAAATGATTCAAAACGTTCCGAACGTTTTTTATTTTTTTCTTGAATTCTTTTTTCCATTTCACTTAAACTCATTTATTTACACTCGCTTTCTTTATAAGTTACCTAATAAATTCCGATAGGCAGCATCTTTTTTCTTTGTGGTTTCAGACTTAACGCCCTTGCCTTCGTACTTCTCATCTAGTTCTTTATTGGCTTGTTCTTTAGCCTGTTCTAATTCCTTTTCTTTCTTTTTTTCTGCGTCCTCTTTGTCGGATAGGATTGCTTTATAAAATAGTTCTTGTAGTTCCTGGCGTTGCTTTTCTTCCTTTTCGCTCATAGCTTGAAGATAGTTTTCAAACTCTTCCGCTTTCTGTTTATCTTTCTCCTTAATTCTTTCTTCCATTCCTTTTGTATCAATGTACCCGTCTTTTGAAGGTAATATATTTTCTTTTTCCATGATTCATTCTCCTTTAATTTTATTAATACCAACTAATATTACGTTTTTTTTCATTTTCTTCCCCAACCATTTGAGAAAGTGGAGAGCCTTTAACTCTTGATTGATAGAAGTCATTTACCGTATATTTTAAATTTACAGTCGGTAATAACGTTACAAGGATTCCTCCGTTTGCTTTCTTTTCTATACCATCAGTTTTAAATACTTGGCTTTGTAACGTGCTTAATAAGTTTGATGCTTGTTTAAACATATTAGAGGATTGAATGGCAATCGTCTTAATGTCTGCTATCAGCTCGCTAGCTTCTTCTAATTGGCTTTGGTTATCATCATTAGCAATCTTTAAAATAGCTTGTGTGATTGCTTCATACTCTTCTTTAGAAACTAATCGTTTGCTTTTAGCTTCGTCTAGTTTCTTTTGATATAACTCTTTAGCGTGTTGGGCGCTCCAAATATCATTTTTAGCCTTGTTGTATTGATCAACGTCTGCAGCTTCTTCTGCTTCAAGTAACGCCTTGTTTGCTTGTTCAATGGTTTGTTCTGCCTTCAGAATATTGTCGGTAAACTCTTTAATTTCTGCTTGATTTTCCGCCAATTTTTCTGATAATAGTGTTTCGATTTCGTTTAATGTTTTCATTTCTATTTTCCTTCTTTCTTAATATTTATTAATGGTGGTGCGAAAAATTCATATATCTAACCACCTCCCTTAAGTGGATTTCAAACTTCTTTATGTTAAATGTTTTAATCCACATCTATTTTCAAAACTTCTAAACCTTTAGAATATAGATACCCTATGTGTCTAACGGAATAACTTTTGTCTTCTGCAATGTCTTCAAAAGATAACCCCTCAACAAAATATGCTTCAAGCACTTCTACATATCTGTTATCATCCACCAAATCAATACAGTCTATTATTTCATACTTAGTTTGAATAGCTATTTCATTTAAATTTAATAGACGGTGCTGAAGCACTTCTTTTTTAGTAAGTAAATCATCTAACGTTGCCCCTTGACCACCTCTAGGCATGTCGGTGATTTGTTGGCTACTTAAACCTTGCATTTGAACGTCCAGCTCTTGCATTTTTTCTTTCAACTTATCAATTCGTTGCATGTATATTCTATATCGTTTGAGATACTGTTTCTTTTTACTTGTTGAGTCTTTCATCCATCATTCACCACCTGCTTATAATTATCATTTTGAAAATCCACCACACTATTTAAAAAGTTCCACACCAGCGGATGATCATTATACTTCTTAGCAATTAATCCAACCTCATTAATGAACCACACCCAATACTCTTCAGATACCAATGGATATTGGGCCATCTTAGCGTTTGACTCACTCATCAATTGTTTGAGTTCTTCAGGTAATAACTCTTCACAGTAGCGATTAAAATGCTTTTTTCTAAAGTTACACCGCTCTATTAGTGAGTCAATGACTAAACCCACTTCAATTTTTTCATTTACAAGCTTATCTATTTTAGGAGCGTAAACATGAACTGAGAGACCATCAAATACAACTCTTGTGTGAAAAGATTTCAAATTCATTTCTGTGGCCACTCTATCTTTCTTCTTATGAAGCTGCTCTATGATAGAATCTATCTCTAAATAATTCATCAGATCATACTCTGATTCCATCCCACTCCCCCCTCTCCAATAAAAAAGGATACAAGAAACACTTATCCGCTTTAGAATAATGCTCTTATATCCTCCAGTTTTCTGGTCAGATATTACTTATACTGTTCAGACGTTGTTATTTCACTTCTAACAACTCTACCGTTTTGGATGATTAGTTTTACCTCTCCATACTTTGGCGGCTCAATATTGATGATTTTCCCCTTAGAATCTACATATAATTTGTCTTTATCCATTTTTCATTTCTCCTAACTATATAAAATAACTGCCATGTACATAGCATTGTTTTCATCTGGTACTTTAATATCAATTGATCTAACGTTTACACTAAAGTTCTGTATCCATTTATTTACTTCATTTTCTAATTCTCTAACTTCAATTGAACGAATAATTTTAATTTGAGTTTTCATCATGCTGCCTACTTTCTTTTAATTGTTTTGTATTGCATACCTGGTTATACATCTGCTTCAGATTTATCGTATCCATAAATTTTTAAATACGTTGCTTCAAATATCTTCGCCTCTTGTATATCGTAGATTTTTATTTGAAAGTTATCCTCAAACTTTTCTAGCACACCATTCAAATTTTTTTCTTCTTCAGATAGTCCTTTCAAAATACTGTCATATTCATCTTTTGTCATTGCATAAATCATTTTTGAACGGCTTAAATCTACTAAATCTTGTAACGCTGCCGCTTTCCTTAAATCAAAGAATTTTTCTCGTTCTATTTGATTATTTTTTCTATAATCTTTTACCGTTTGATCAATTCTAAAAGTATAATCACTCATATATTTCACTCTCTCTTTTTTATGATTGTTCTGACACTCTGCCTTTCACACCTACAAAGCTACATAACCACTACAGCGCAAACCTTGATTTAATAGAATTTCATTAAATTGTAGTTTGTAGCTACTTTGTAGGTATGTAGGTACTTTTATTATTTTGTTTCAAACTGTCGGTTTATATCTATTGGTCGGTTTTATGTCGGTTAATAAAAGCATTGATATAAAGGCAATCTTAAACAAAAAACCGACAAACCGATATAACCGATAAAAAACAAGCGTATCCTTTATATATTTATTAATATATATATATTTAATTCATTAATAAATTCAATATAAAATATCGGTTTGTCGGTTGAACATCCATAAAGGTTGTCAGAACAAGCTTTACAGGAACCGACAAACACTTTTATGTTGTCGGTTTTATGTCGGTTTTGTAATTAATTGTCGGTTTTTCCTTCCCTCCACAATATAGCTTGATATTTTTTAGGATCATTTACAAAATATTCATCAACATGAAACGCATCAATCTTTCTCATATCTTCATCATAAAATAAATCCAACGTTGCAAGATTTTTTAACGAATAGTTCCAAGAATCTTTTTCTGCTATTGGTCTTAACTCTTTTGTGAATGAATTTTGTTTCATATTCTGCGGATTATTTTCTTCTCTGTTCCAAGCCTGGAACAACTCAAACAAGAATTTAATTGGAATTCTTTCGCTAGTAAAATCAGGGAAAAAGGTATTATAAAACCTTAATATATTGTTATTGTCCTCTTCGAACTCCTGCAATGATTCAAGCCCATCTTTCGTGTTGTATAGTTCCGTCTCAACCATATGTACCGTTTTTAATGCTATCCATTCAAGTAAGCGGCTATCGTTTATATATTCTTCTTTAACTCGCTTATTTTCTTTTCCCTGGTAGCTATGATTAAATGGTACTACTATTAACCTATGTTTTAACCCGTCATCAAAACTATTAATTTTCGGGAAACCGTTAAACGATTGAATAATTTGAGCGGTTATAACAGTAGTGAAGGGATCTTTCCCCTTTCCTTCTGCCTGTAAGATGTCCCCCGTTGCGATTGATTTCAAATTTTCGTTCTTTTCGATAAAACTTTTTGGGTTGTTATCATCCCCAATGATTAGACTTTTACCGTAAGCCGTATAAACCGCCCAACGTTTTTCTATTTCTTCCAACCTTAAAGCCACCGTATTTTTTGCACCTACTAGGTTTCTAAGCAACATTTGAAGGGTTCCCTTTCCGCTTTTCCCTATGGTTGAGATGAGAAAAATAACCTTATTAGAAATATGATTCCCATTTAAACTTGCATAGATGATGCGCCAAAACAATTCTAATTTTTGTTGGTCACCGTCGGCTAATTCTTCTAACCACGTTGAGAAACTCCAATCTTCAAACAACGGTTCCTGGGCTAATGGGTTATAATTAACCGCCACCTTACTAAGAAATACATACCTAGGACTAAAAGGCATTAAGCTCATGGTTTTCCTATTAAAAATTCCATTATTCATTACGATTAAATTCGGGTCCCTTGTGGGTTCTTTTTCTTGCGATTCTATCTCTAACCACCCTAAAATATTTGCTCGTCCAGCTTTATTAGTTGTTGGTTCTATCGCTAAAATTAGCTTACCTATGAACCGTTCGCCACGCTTATAGATACCCTCATCTAAGTCATAAGCACACAATGGAGCATTTTCTGGGTTATCATCCGTTATAACTGCAAAATCTACGTAGCGTCTTAATAAGTTAGCTACAGCCCTTGGCGATACTGGAATAATTTTTGTTTCTCCTGTTTTTTCATTATATTTTGCGTGTTCTTCTCTCCAGATATCACCTTCTTGTTTTAATAACCGTTCTAACTCGGCCATTGTAACTGGAACAATATTTTTCTTTTGTGGTTGACTTTCATTTAAAGCATTAAACATTGGATCGTTTAAAATTTCGCTAGGTAATTGGCTTGTCAATCTCACCACCCCTCTTTCTTAATTCTCTTGCCATAATGCTTTTAAAAATAGTGATTAATTCTTTGTCTTCTAAAGGAAAATCTAAAAAATTTTCATTGATAACCGTTGCCAATTTATAAGCATTTTCTGCCGTTACGCCCTGATTAAAGAAGGACCCTAATAGACTTGTGAACCAAATATTTCTGTCTCCTTCTGTTACACCTTCAGCTATCTTATTAAGCAACTTTCCCGTATACTTTTCCCCTGTATATTGGTAATTATCAAATCCCTTATAACTTGCCTGGTTTCTTTTGTTTTTCTTGTAAATTGATGATTCTTTAATTTTTTTCAAGAAATTATCTACAGGCACCGGTTTTTCTTTTTCTTGATAGAAAATAGGACTATTCTTTGATTTTTCTGTAAAAACTGGGGCTCCTTGTCCCTGACTCCAAACCTTATTAGATTCATCAACATCAAAATCAATTCCTAAATCTGAAGAAATTCCTAATAATAAGGTTTCATATTCTAAACGATTAACACTCCTATCTAATTCTAATACCAATCTATAGCGTATTTTTTCGTTGGTTATATGTGACAATGTCGGATATAAACAGTAGTTAACTTTTGACAATTTATTACTTATTTTCTGAAGAAATTCTGTTTCCGTTTCATTAACATCATCCAAATCAATAAATAACAATGATCGTGATAGTACATTATCATTTGAACGTGTACTATTAGGCACCATTTCCCCTGCAATTAAGATATACATTTGAAATTGTTTTATTTTGTCTTTCTCTTCACTATTTCTGGGATATGTAAATTCTTGAGGATAGTATGATTTAAAGAAATCAAAATCACGTTCAAAGGGCAGCATCTCCATAGGATTGTTAGTTCTAACAATATTTTTGTATATCATTTTGTTTCACCAACCTTAATTAATGC
The DNA here is from genome assembly GCF_004792515.1 of Vagococcus xieshaowenii. NCBI lineage: Bacteria > Bacillati > Bacillota > Bacilli > Lactobacillales > Enterococcaceae > Vagococcus > Vagococcus xieshaowenii. Next base: position 1,558,150 of record NZ_CP038865.1, read on the forward strand.
TTCATACTATATTCTGCTATCTCTTCAGCATGTTTTTTTGCCAACAATCTAATAGCGACCAACATACCTGATAAGGCGCTTATATCTCCTTGTGTAACCTTCTTATCACTAAAACGATCATATATGAAGGCATCCAATCCATTTAAAGCTGATTCAAGATAAGCAGCATCCGTAGTTAACTTATCAATATCTAACACTGTTTCATTAAATTTCATAATATTCCCCATTTCTAATTAATATATGTTTGTGTTAAAATAGGGACAGATAGTTTAGAAGAAAACTCTATCCCAACGCTTGTGAGAACTGCAATTCTCTAAGCGTTTTTTTGTATCTTCAAAGTATGTACTTCTGATTCATTCACCAGGTCATACTCCATTTCGTCAATAATTGCAGCCAATACATCCGCTTTGTGTTTATCAACTAGCTTATAAATATTGCTTGATAGCTCATTCATGAAGCCGCTCAACTTGCTAACCTCTATTACTATCTTTTCTATTCCTTGCCCCTTGACGGTCTTATAAGCCATTTTAGAACCCTCCTTTTCTCATCTGATACTTTTGTTCGTCATACTCTAAAACACACATTAGCGGCAATATAATAGCCAATATAATGAATATTTTGCCATTGAGATGTTGAACTAAACCACCTAACAAAAAACAACTAAGTAACAACATTAAAAATCTAATTTTTCTTATTTTCTCCAATCTTCATACCTCCTAAAAGTTCTATCCCTTAGCTTGCCCTATGCTTATAAAATAGTTTCTTGTTTTGATTTAAGAAATTCGATAACTTCCGACTTAATATATCTTTTTGAAGTTCCTACTCTAATAAAAGGAATTTCCTGGATTAAATATTTGTCTAAAGTGTTGTTAGCCATGTTAAGAAATTTTCCTAATTCCACTTTATTCATAACCTCAGGAATAGGATCACTATCCTTCACCATTTGTTCAATCGTTTGAAAAACCTTAGTAGATAATTCATTAATTAGCGCTTGTTCTACCTCACTAGATAGTAATTGCATTTGATTCACCCTTTCACTCAACGTTTTTCACTCAACGTTTTAATAGCTTTTAAAACACGTTCTTTACGTTCATCATTTAGCGGTGTGCGTAACCACACACTAAAACGGCTATCAGTAATACCCACTTCTTGAGCTACCTCCCAATTACGTAAACGATTAGTAAAAATTAAATCTCTGATTTCTTGGTTTGCTTTCATATTTTCACCTCCTACAACGCTGTTGTTAAACACATAATAATACAACGCTGTTGTGCTTGTCAACAACAATGTTGTTTTTATTTTTATATACTGTTAGAATATAAGAAAACGAAAGGGGAAAAACTATCAGTGAATAAGATAAAAGAGGCTAGACAATTAAGAAAGATAAGCCAAAAAGAACTAGCTAATTTACTTGGTATTACACAACAGTCAGTTAGTTACTATGAAAATGGAAGCAGAACACCAGATGATGCTATGTGGGAAAAAATTTCCGAAGTTTTAAGCGTTAGAACAGAATACTTACAAGGAAACACTGATGATCCTTATGGATGGGAACTTTTGGAAGAACGTACTAATCTAAATAGAGAAGAAATTAAAGAAGAAATTGAACGTATGAAAAAGTTTAATCATGTTATAGGTGATGTTAACGATTCTCTAAACGTAATTGATCAGGCTGTTAATAATTTACTAGGAAACGGAAATACTGATAGAGCTATTCTTGATAATACTGCTTTACAACTATCTAAATTGAAGGATGAGCTGAATGAAAAATATGTAGACCCCAAAAAAGAACTATCTAATAAAACATCCGGAAATAATGATTTAAAAATCATTCATGGTAGGATAAATAAAACAGAATTAGTATATGATGATTTAAATATTGATGCTTATATAAAAGCACTAGAAATATTATCAAACGCTAGAAAAGAAATACTAAAAATATCTGATGATTTATCATTAGATTAGCAAATATCCCCCCTTAACCCTTAGCTTGCCCTATGCAAAGATTAAGGAGGAAAACAAATGGCTACAATTAAGAAATACACAAAAAGTAATGGTGAAGCAGCATATATGTTTAATATGTATGTTGGTGTGGACCCATTAACTGGAAAAAAGAAGAGAACTACAAGAAGAGGGTTTAAAACCCAAAAAGAAGCAAAGCTAGCATTAGCTAGACTGGAGTTAGAAATTGAAGAAGAAGGTTTAAAGCAAGTTACTAATTTAACGTATCAAGAGCTTTATGCCTTGTGGTTTGACCAATACAAACAGACAGTAAAAGAAAGTACCTGGGCAACCACCGCATCAGAATTTAAGCATCATATACTACCATCATTCAAAGATATGAGAGTTAACTCTATTAATATGTCTATTTGTCAAAAAATAGCCAATAACTGGGCCCTTAACAAGCCTAATAGGTATAGACGTTTTATCCATTACGCAAGCCTAGTGTTTAAATATGGCTTACAGACAAGGGTATTAAAAGATAACCCAATGGACCAAATTACCATGCCTAAACCACAAGAAACATTTTCAGATGAAGAAGAAACAGAGAACTTCTTTTCCAGGGAAGAACTTCTTTTCTTTCTAGACTTTGTAAAAGAAAACTTTTCTACTGATCGTTACCTATTCTTTCATCTTTTAGCCTTTACGGGTATTCGTAAGGGCGAGGCGTTGGCTCTCAACTGGTCTGATATTGATTTCAAGGAGAAACAACTATCTATAGTCAAAACGTTAGCAGTAGGCGAAAAAGGCCGTCTAATGATTAATACACCTAAAACTAAGAATAGTATCCGTAAAATCACTTTGGATGATGATACCCTATTCTTTTTGAAGAAATGGAGACAAGAGCAGCAAAGCGTACTGAATAGAATATCTAATACGCTCTCTCTATCTCAATTAGTATTCCCTGGTGTAACAAATGACTTGCTACAACCTAACATCCCTACCGAATGGATACAAACCATTTACCGACACTTAAAGAAGAATGGCCATGATGATTTTAAGAGAATCACCGTTCATGGATTTAGGCACACACATTGTTCTTTACTGTTTGAAGCTGGTGTCTCTATCAAAGAAGTACAAGTTAGATTAGGTCACTCAAATATTAAAACAACATTGAATATCTACACTCATTTAACGCAAGAAGTGAAGGCGGAAACGGCCAATACTTTTGCTAATTTTATGAAAAATGAGTCAAGGGGTATTCAAAAGGGTATTCAAAAAGGCTCCTCTCATTAAGAGAAGAGCCTAAAACGTTGATAAATCAACGATATTTTAATTATTTAGCTAAAGCGTCTTTAGCAGTATCAGCTAATGCAGTAAATGCAGCAGCATCGTTAACAGCTAATTCAGCTAACATTTTACGGTTGATGTCAACCTCAGCTAATTTCAAACCGTGCATCATTTTGCTGTAGCTTAAGCCATTCATGCGAGCTGCAGCGTTGATACGTGCGATCCATAATTTACGGAAATCACGTTTTTTCTGACGACGATCTCTGTAAGCGTAGCTGTAAGATTTCATCACTTGTTCTTTTGCTGTTTTGTATAATGTATGTTTTGAGCCATAGTAGCCTTTAGCTAACTTAAGCACTTTTTTACGACGTTGACGGGTTGTGTAACCACCTTTAACACGTGCCATGTAAAATTCCTCCTCGGGTTTTCAATTCTGTTTTCTGTACTTTTCTACTGATTACTATTTTTTCAAGTAAGTTAATTGTTGACGAATACGTTTGAAATCGCCTTTTGATACCATACTTGGACGACGTAATTGACGACGTTGTTTTTTAGTTTTTCCGTGGAAACGGTGACTTGTAAATGCACGGAAGCGTTTCAATCCGCCACCACCTGTACGTTTAACACGTTTCGCTAATCCGCGGTGAGTTTTCATTTTTGGCATTGGTATTTCCTCCTCAAAATCTATTCTTACTTCTCGTTTTTTGGTGCCAGCATTAGAAACATGCTACGGCCTTCCATCTTAGGTTTAACTTCGATATCGGCAATATCTTTAGCTTCTTCTGCAAAGCGTGTTAAGACGTCCTGACCAATTTGCTTATGCGTAATGGCACGACCTCTAAAACGGATAGATGCTTTAACTTTATCTCCACTTTCAAGAAACTTACGTGCTTGACGTAGCTTCGTATTAAAGTCATTATCTTCAATCGTAGGACTCAATCTAACTTCCTTAACATTCACTACTTTTTGTTTTTTGCGAGCTTCGCGGGCTTTCTTTTGTTGCTCAAAACGGTATTTACCGTGATCCATGATACGAGCAACTGGCGGTTTAGCATTAGGGGACACAAGCACAACATCTAAGTTAGCAGCTTCAGCGATTGCTAAGGCCTCTGCTTTTGTTTTTACTCCTAATTGATCACCATCTTGAGAAATTAAACGTAACTCACGTGCACGAATGCCGTCGTTCACCATCATATCTTTAGCTATGGTCATTCACCTCTTAATAATATTTTTTAGAGAAAATGGCAGAAAAAAAGAGTTCTTTTCGCAAAGAACCCCCATTTATTCCATGTAGATAGTTACCTATCAAAAGAATTATCTAGCCCAGCAATAACAATCACTAAGGCGAGAAGCGGGAGCTTCTGCTTGATTTCTCGACCTCCTAATAATACCAAATGATTTAGAGGTTGTCAACGATAATTCTTATCTTTTTTACTTACCCAACAATCCTTTTGAAATATGATCAATATTCCAGGCCATCATATCATAGTACGTATCACCTTCTTCACCCTCTTTTGCTAATGAATCGGTGAACACTTGAGACACAATAGGTGTTTTAGTTTCACGACTAACAGCTTCCATTGTTTTGGGTGATACACTTGTTTCAACAAATAATGCAGGAACTTGTTGTTCTTTTATAATCGATGCCACGCGTTGTATTTGTTCTGGTGTTCCTTGTGTGTCGGTATTAATTTCCCAAATAAATGCTGCTTGGCAGTCAAAGGCTTCCGCAAAATATTTGAATGCCCCTTCACTGGTGACTAATACACGTTGCTTCTCAGGTACTTGAGCAAATTTCTCCTTACCAGTTTCATACAATTTTTGTAATTTTTGATTATATGTTTTGGCGTTTTCTTGATAAAACGTTTGATTGTCTGGATCAATTTCGCCTAAATACTTAGCAATGTTTTCAACATATAATTGTCCATTAACTAAAGATAACCAGGCATGTGGATCTTCTTGCCCTTCTTCACCTTTAGTTGTTAAAAACTTTGGTTCTACACCTTTTGATACCACATAACTTACATCTTCCTTACGACTATTTTCAATTAGCTTTTGATACCATCCTTTGCCTGTTTCTAAGTTAAGGCCGTTTGAAAGAACAATATCTGCTTTTTCTACTGACAAGGTATCTTGTGGTGTTGGTTCGTAACTATGAGGATCCGTTCCTCGTGTTACGATACTTGTTACGTCTACCTTATCTCCTCCAACTTGTTTTGCCATATCAGCAATAATCGAATAACTTGCCACAACCTTTAGTTTGTTTGCATCATCTGTTGTGTCACTTTTTTTACCGCAACCTGTTATAAAAATTAATAACCCTAATATACTAACTGCCCAAAGAATTTTTTTCATAGATTTTCTCCTTACGTTTAATAAAATTATTTTTTGGTGAACAAATAAATGATACTAAGAAAAAGAACGCACCTACTAAGACAATCGTTGAACTTGTTGGAAAGTCATAGTGAAAGCTAATCAAGACTCCTAGAATCCCCATCAAAACACCTAGAATAGAAGCACCTATCATCATGTGTTTTAAATGTTTTACCCATAAATACATCGTAGCAGCCGGCGTTACTAATAAGGCAATCACCATCACAATTCCTACTTGAGATAAAGCAGACACCGTGAAAATAGTTAATAATATCATTAACAAATAATGATACACATTGGTGTTGATACCATAACTTTTTGCAACAACTGGATCAAAAGAACTAATAAAAAAACCTTGATAAAACACGGTTACCAACAAGAATACGACTGCCAAAATAATCAATGATTGCAACAATTCACTAGGCGTCACCGCTAGAACATTTCCAAATAAAATATGATTCAAATCTGTCCCACTTTGTGCTCTACTAATTAAAATAACCCCTAAGGCAAAGAAACTACTCAAGATAATCCCAATTGAACTATCTGTTTTTATTGTGCTTTTCTTTGTAATAAATTCAATTAAAGCTGCTGCTAAAACACCAAAAAATGTCGCACCAATCATCATCGGAATACCTAATAAATAAGAAATAGCCACACCTGGTAATACCGCATGGGATAATGCATCTCCCATCAATGACAGACGGCGTAATACAATAAAACTTCCTAACATACCACTTGTTAAACCAATTAATGTCGAAGCAATTAATGCCGTCATCATACTTACTGGCACTTGAAAAAAATCAGCCAAACTAAAAATAATCGTCATGACAGTCCCTCCTTTCCTTTAACAATAGCCCCCATCCATTGACCATACACTTGTTGTAACGTCTCATCTGTAAATGTCGTCGCCACAGGACCTTGTGCCACAATCCCTTTATTGATGAGTAACACATAATCAAAATATTGTTCTACTTTAGTCAAGTCATGATGCACCATTAAGATGGTCTTCCCTTGCTTTTTCAGTTCATTTAATACATTGATAATAACTTGTTCACTCACGACATCAATCCCTACGAATGGTTCATCTAACAATAAAATATCAGCTTGCTGAGCCAGTGCACGTGCAATAAAAACACGTTGAAGTTGTCCACCTGATAATTCATTAAGTCCTCGCTTAGTGAATTCATGTAAACCTAATCGTTCAATACAATTTTGCGCAATTTCCTTTTCACGCTTTCCTGCTCTCTTCCACTTACGAAGCGTGGGATATGTTCCCATCAATACTGTTTCGAATACAGTGATTGGAAACGTTATGTCCACTTCAGACTTTTGCGGAACATAAGCCACTTGAGTGTTTTTAGATAAAATACTTTTACCATTGACCGTTACTTCTCCTGATTCTGTTTTAATCAGTGATAAAATCCCTTTTAACAACGTGGATTTCCCTGAACCATTAGGCCCAATAATCCCTACCGTTTGTTTCAAAGGGATGTTTGTTGAAAGATTATTTAAAATTACATTCCCTTGATACGCAACGGTTAAATGTTTGATTTCTAACAATCAAACCACCTCCTCTTATTACAATGAATTGTAACCCATAAAAAAGTTTTAGGCAACCCTAAACTTTTTTATATTAAAAATAAAAAGTAGCGAACAGGCATAACGTTCCTCTTCACTACTTACTCATGATTACTAATTTTCTCCCCATTCTTTAGGGCTCCAAAGTGTACCGTCTAACTGGCCTTCGAGCTGTTCCAAACGATTGTACTGCTCATTGACTAATTTTTTCAGCGATAAATATAATGCTTTTTCTTCATACGATGTCACTTGTGTTAACAAGGCATCAATCTCGGTTAATAACCAATTTTGTTCTTCTTTCATTCCAACTACTCCAATTCATCTAAGGTAAAACGCAGCATCTCTAGTTCTTCTTGATTTGTTTGTAATTGTTCTTTAATTAAATCAATTTTATCATGTAAACTTGCTTCTTTAGACAGCGAAATCGAAATTAGCTGATTTTGAAACCAAGCGGTACGCTCAGCTAGCGTTTGCGAGTTGCCTAACATTAAATATTGTTGGTAACGAATCAATAACTTTTGCTTACATGTTTCCGTCATATAGGCAAATTGATAAATACCAAAAATCGGTAAATATTGCCACTTGAATTTATTAGCGATCGCTTGATAAGGACGCATTAACTCATCCATTGTAAAAATCTCACGACCACCCGCTTGATATTCTTTTTTGGCTACGCCGGCAATTACGACGATACCGAATTCTTTGCCCTGCCAATCAGTAATTTTTTTCTCATCAAGCACCACATCTTGCCATTCCTTTAGCAAAGATGGCGAGCTGTACCAATAAAGCGGAAATTGAAAAATAATACGGTCATGTTCCGCTAGTAACGCTTGCTCATAGACACGATCAATTTTTCCGGTTGGATAGTGTTTTTCTAAATGATGCAGTGTGACGTTTTCTAATGTCTGGGTTGCCGCCATCAAAAATTGTTGGGTCGTTGAACCCGCAACATCTGGATGCGACAAAATAATTAATGTCTTCATACTAACTCCTTATTTATCATACACCCGTTTAGCTGGCGGGGTATAATTCTTAATAAACGATTGAATCTCTGTTAGTGAATCTGAAAATAATAATGCCTCACGATCACTTTCAAAAAGAAAACCGTCCGTTACCATTCGATCAAAAAATTGTGCTAATAAATCATAGTAGCCATTCACATTGTAAAAAATACATGGCTTATCATGTTGACCGATACGACTCCATGAAACCACTTCGCTAATTTCTTCCAGTGTTCCTGGACCACCGGGCATTGCAATAAAAACATCCGCTAAATCTATCATCTTTTGTTTACGTTCATGCATAGACTCAACATAAATTAATTCAGATAAGCCCTCTTGGGTAATTTCATTATCGGCTAAAAAATTTGGCATAACGCCAATTGTTTGTCGCTCTGCTTGGATTAATTCTCTAGCTAAAACGCCCATTAGGCCTAATTTCGAACCACCGTAGACTAAATCATATGATTCTTCAGTCATCCATTGACCAAGTTCATGCGCTTTTTCGGCATAAATCGGATGAGTGCCCATTGCTGAAGCACAATATACCGCAATAGTTGTCATAAAAAAATACCCCCTATTTTCTTCTTATATAGCATAAGCTATAGTGGTGATAAAAGGCAAATAAAATAAGAGCAGACAAAAAAATATTAACTAAAATTTAGTATTCGACAAACGTTGTACAGACAATGAAAATATGCTATATTCATGAAAAAGGGAACGAATAAAAAGGAGTTAAAAAATGGGCAAAAACAGAATTTCTAACAAAAGTGTTTATCAACACTATCGTAGTCGCTATACAAAAGCTAGCCAAATAGCTGAAATCATTGAAACTCTGTTAGTTGTTGTGGCCTTTGCGATGTTTTCAAATACAACTAGCGATTGGCTGGTATTACTTAATTGGGTTATTTTACCAATTTTCACAGTTACAACCTTTATTCTAATGATACTAGATTTCCGTGGAAGAATAGCAGCTGCTAAGCGCGATAATTTTACCCAAGGAACGAAATAAAATGGAAACCTTAATCGAATTAATTGGGAACTTTTTATTGTTATTAGGCGATGAACTATTTTTCCGTACCGAGTACAACAAAAAGAAAAAAGGAAAATACGCACTTGCTTGTTTTGTTTATTTCATCAATTTAGCATTATTAAGCCTAATCGGATTTTTATTTATTCTCTCACTTAGACTTTCGCAAATTGATAATTTTAGCTTGAATACACTTTGGCTAGTTATAATCTTATTAGCTTTATTAGCTTGTATGGTGTGGCAAACATATCACTATACTCGTCATATATGGAAGTTGACTAAATTTTTCTTTGGCAAAGAAAAATAACAATTAAACAATCATAACTGTCTCATAAAATGGGGCAGTTTTTTTGGTTGATTCACAATGCAAATTCAAAAAAAAGACACCCTAGGGCATCTTTCTAATAGTAAACTTCATCTAAAAACAATGCATGAGCAGGAACTGTTTCCCCCGCTTGTTGACGGATTTTCTTTTCGAAAATTTCATCAATCACTTCCACTGGTAACTTACCTAAACCAATCTCGATAATTGTTCCCATCATAATTCGTACCATATTATACAAGAACCCTTCACCAATAAATTGACATTCTAATAAATTCCCGTGTTGTACAATAGAAATTTCTTGAAGCGTGCGAATAGTTGATTTTTTTGATTTTTTCAATGAAGAAAAGCCAATAAAGTCATGTTCACCAATTAATCTTTCACAAGCAGCTTGCATTTTATCCAAATCCAATGGTTGCTTCACATGGAAACTCGTGTGTCGATGTAAGGCTGTGGGAACTTCACTGTTCCAAATATTATAGGAATATTTTTTTCCTTTGACATTATAGCGAGCATGAAATCGCTCTGGCATCTCTTCAATTTTCGTAATCACGATATCGTTAGGTAAATAACGATTTAAAAATGATAGCATTTGCTCACGGGTCATATCTGTAGTTGTTTTAAAATTTGCAACTTGTCCTCTTGCATGCGTCCCCGCATCTGTTCGACCAGATCCCGTAATCTCAATGACTTCACCTGTCATTTGTTTCAAGGTACTCTCGATTTTCCCTTGAATCGTTTTCTCTGAATCTCCTAGACGTTGCCATCCTAAGTAGCGACGTCCATCATATTCAATCGTTAATTTAATATTTCTCATATGAACTCCTTTAGTTAAAAAAGAATGAAGCCTAAAAAGACTTCATTCTTTTCATGTTTATTATAGACGTGCGTTTAATTCTTTGGCTAAATCTTCAAATCCAGGTTTACCTAATAAAGCAAACATGTTTTTCTTGTATGCTTCAACACCTGGTTGGTCAAACGGGTTAACGCCGTTTAAGTAACCTGACACACCACAAGCAATCTCGAAGAAGTACATTAAGTAACCTAATGTATACGCATTTTGTTCAGGAATTGTTACCACAAAGTTAGGAACGTCACCATCAGTATGTGCTAATAATGTTCCTTGGAAGGCTTTAGTGTTAACAAAATCAACGTCTTTACCTTCTAAATAACCTAAACCATCTAAATCTTTATCCATTGTTGGGATGTTGATGTTACGACGAGGTTTGTCTAATTTGATTACTGTCTCAAAGATATTACGTTGTCCTTCTTGGATATATTGTCCTAGAGAGTGTAAGTCAGTTGAGAAGTTTGCGCTTGAAGGGTAAATACCTTTTTGATCTTTACCTTCTGATTCTCCAAATAATTGTTTCCACCATTCTGAGAAGTATTGTAAGCTTGGCTCATAGTTGATTAATAATTCAGTCACTTTACCTTTACGATATAAAATGTTACGTAAAGCTGCATATTGGTAAGCAGCATTTTCTTCTAATTTATCACTAGAAAAATCTTTTCGTGCTTGGTTAGCACCTTCCATTAAACCAGTAATATCCGCACCACTAGCAGCAATTGGTAATAAACCTACCGCTGTTAAAACTGAGAAACGTCCGCCAACATCATCAGGAATCACAAATGTTTCCCAACCTTCTTCGTCAGCTTCCACTTTAACCGCACCTTTAGCTTTGTCAGTTGTTGCATAGATACGTTTATTTGCTTCTTCTTTACCGTACTTATTGATTAATAATTCTTTGAACACACGGAAAGCAATTGCTGGTTCTGTTGTTGTTCCTGATTTTGAAATTACGTTAACAGAGAAATCACGATCACCAATGATGTCGATTAAGTCTGTTAAGTAAGTTGAGCTGATGCTGTTACCTGCAAAGAAAATTTGTGGTGCTTTACGATCTTCGTTGCTTTGTAAGTTGTAGAATGTATTGTTTAAGAAATCTAGTGCAGCTTTTGCACCTAAATAAGAACCACCAATACCAATTACTACTAATACTTCTGAGTCTGATTTGATTTTCTCAGCTGCTTGTTGAATACGAGCAAATTCTTCTTTGTCATAGTTTTCTGGTAAATCTACCCAACCAATAAAGTCGCTACCAGCACCTGTTCCATTACGTAAATCATTATGAGCTGCCGTTACTTGGCTTTGCATGTAACCTAATTCGTTTTCGCCAATGAACGTGCCAACTACTTTAGAGTAGTCAAATTGAATATGTGTCATGATGTTTCCTCCTGATTGTGATACTTTTTTCTTTCCCCTCTACTTTACGTTTTTTTTTGATATTTTTCAAGTAAACAGGCGAATTAATCCTAATATTTAAACTTATTTCAACAATTCATCAAAATAACACGCGACACCTCTATGACAATTGTCAATAAGCATTGGAAAACTACGTGTCACTATGCTAATATTATGTTTATAAATTGAATATATAAAAAACAAACATCAGGAGGCAGACTATGAGAGAAGTATTTTTTAATTTAGGGGGAAGTCCTATATTTTCTATGTTCTATATTATATTCTTATTAGCTTTATTAGTTGTCTTATTCCAATTATTCAAAGGCATAAAACAATGGCATCGTAATAATCAATCGTCTAGAGAAACCCAGCACGTTAAAGTAGTAACCAAACGTACCAAAATGATGACCCATTACACCAATAACAACAATTCACTAAATAATGCTGGTAGTTCGACGACTTATTACGCTACATTTGAATTCAAAAATGGTACAAGACTAGAATTAAGCGTAAAAGGGACAATTTATGGCCAATTAGCTGAAGGTGATCAAGGTTACTTAACGTTCCAAGGAACACGATTTGTTGCGTTCGAAAGAATGAATCCCTAATCTCTCATTATAAAATAATCCCTTTCACGTCATTAATTAAACCTCCTCCGTTACTTTTTATTTGGAATAACAAAGATAACTGAGCCAATCGCTAATAAACAAAAGGCGACATTAATCATCAACCCAACTGTTGCACCCATTGAAAAATCACCTGATAGGCTTAGGCTGTTATAGAATGAAGAAGAAATAGCCACACCTAACGCACCGCCTAGTGAACTAGCCATTTTATAAATACCTGAAGCAACACCAGCTTTTTCCATTGGCACACTTGAAATTGCTGTGTCAGTAGATGGTGTGGCATAAATTCCTAGCCCTACTCCGTATAAAGCATATCCTAGGAACACAAGCCCTAAATAGACAGTTCCTTCAATAAAGGTTAACGACATTAAAGCAATACCCACACCTGCAATAATTGCTCCCATAATCATTGGCTTTTTAGCCCCAATTTTTTGTAATAGTTTTTCACCAATTCGAATGGTAATCAAGATGGTCACTAAATACCCAATAGATAGCATCCCTGTTTTACCAGAAGATAAGCCACGACCTTGTTGTACATAGGAATTAATGACAATCATCGTCCCCGCAACAGCGTTTAATAAGAAGTTAGAAATAGTGGCACCTAAGTAACCCTTATTTTCAAACAATGAAAAATCAACAAAACTATTAACATTTTTCTTCTCTACTTGAACAAAGACAAACAACCCTACAATCACTACTAATGCTAATAACAATGTTTTAGGACTTGTCCATCCCATCGCAGAACCTTTACTTACTACAATATTTAATGAAAGCATTGAAATGACAAATAAGATAAGTCCTACGAAATCGAAACGACCCTTTGACTTTTCATTAGAAACAGACTCCGGTGTTCCTAGTAACAATAAGCCACTTAAAATTGAAATAATAATTGAGAAAACAAACACATAACGCCATCCTAGTGAACTAGCTACTGCTCCACCAAAGAACGAACAAAAACCAGAACCACCCCATGAACCAATTGACCAATAACTTAGTGCTTTTTGACGATTTTCTCCTTCATAATAAGTCTTCACCAATGCCATAGTTGACGGCATAATACAGGCTGCTGATAGCCCTTGCAACGCACGACCAACAATAAATAACGTGCTACCTGTCGTAATGACTAAGGCTAACGAACCTATGATGTTTAATAATAAACCAACATACGTTAATTTTACACGACCAAATTTATCTGCCATACCTCCTGCTACTACAATAAAAATACCAGAAGCTAAACTAGTTGCTGAAACCCCGATACTTAACGTCCCTGAAGACAAACCTAAATCTGCTTGTACATCTGGCGCCATATTTAATAATGATTGTGCAAACAACCAAAATGTTAACACACTAAAAACAATTCCAATTAATAATCGATTATTTCCTTTATAGTGTACCTGTTCTTTCAATACTGTTGATCCCATATGCTACTCCTCTTCTAAATAAGCTAACACTGCGCTAGCCATTGCTTTTGCTGAAATAATTAAACATCCTTCATCAATTGTAAATTTAGGATTATGATGTGGGTAAACTGGCGTTCCTGGTTCATGCGCCCCTACCCAAATAAAACAACTTGGACGCTCTAACGCGTAGTAGGCAAAATCTTCTGACGCCGTTTGAGGACCTACATCTTCGACACCTGAAACTTCAGGAATTCCTGCTGATTCAATGGCATGAATTACTTTTTCCGTTAGTTTCTCATCATTCATACACACTGGGTAATCATTGCCATACTCCAAATCATAAGTAACACCAAACGCTTGAGAAATGCCTTCTAATATTTGTTTAAACTGTGCTTCCACAACTGGACGATTAGCTTCATCCATCATACGCACATCACCTTCTAACGTCACGCTCTCTTTGATGACATTAGCCGATCCTTTGCCATCGAAAGAACCAATCGTAACTGTTACAGCATCAAACGGACTAATGCGACGACTAACAATCGTTTGAGCGGCTGTAACAAATTGAGCACCTGCTACTATGGCATCATTTGCGTCTTGAGGAGCTGATCCGTGCCCGCCTTTACCCGTAATGGTTAGTTTAAAGGTTGCTCGTCCCGTATGAATACCACCCTTGTGATAATAAACTTTTCCAACATCCATCGTACTCATTACATGAATGCCTAGGACATTATCAATCCCTTCTAAACAACCACCTTCAATCATGTCTTTAGAACCACCTGGTGGCACTTCTTCAGCTGGTTGATGAATGATTCTTACCATGCCAGGCAACTCTTCTTTAAATTGAATTAATGTGTCGGCTAATATTAACATGTAGGCTGTATGCCCATCATGACCACACGCATGCATCACACCTGGATTTTTTGAGGTAAAGGGGACCCCTGAAGCTTCTTCAATCGGTAATGCGTCAAAGTCAGCACGTATAGCTAGTGACTTACCTGGTCTCCCCCCTTGAATATCTATAGTGATGCCGTAACCAGTCCCTACGTTTGCTACAACCTTACAATCTTTTCCTTCATAAAAATCACGAATGTATTGAGAGGTTTTGGTTTCATGGAATGATAATTCTGGGTATTCGTGCAAATGACGACGAATAGCAATCATTTCATCTTTTCTTTGATCTAATGCGTCAAAAATTCTGTCTTTTAATCCTGTCAAAATAATCCCTCCTAAATGTATAAATCGTTTATTATTGCTCTACACTTCACATTCTATACAATTTAAACACACCAACAATACTTAACCTTTCCTTTCCCCTCACAAAAAGATGACGTTAACCAAATTATAGAAATAATCGTTCTTTAAATAGAACGTTTTCTGTTATTCTGATATAATACCCTTACAAAGAAGGGAGTATTATGTATGATTAAACAAAACTTTTGTACGGTGAACTTTCAAGATATACCTCATAAAAAAGATATTTTTTCAAAAGAACTGACTTTATTGTTAGTGTTAGAAGGAACTATCACAATTGAAGATGAGGGACAAATTGTACATTTATGCACAGGGGAACTTTACTGTCTTAATCTCAATCATTTAGCAACGATGACTCCTTATCAAAGCGACTACGCGTCGGTTGTTTTTTTACAAATTAATCCAATATTTTTCACTTCACAATTCCCTGATTTTTTAAACGTGAAGTTTGCATTACCCATCCACGAGACTAGCTTTGATAAACAACAAGCCGTTAACCATTTGACGAACCTCTTAGTCGATCTATTGATTAATGAATTTAGCTATCAAGAAACACGTACAGTTAAACAACTGATCTTATTAGAATCTATCATTCTTTCATTAACAGAGCATTTCAAGTACCAATCGACAGCTATTTCTGTACATTCAAGTAATTTCCAAACCAAAGAAATCATTCACTTTATTAACCAACATTATCATGAAGGATTAACGGTTAAAGAAATTGCAGAGGAATTCTTTCTATCCGAAGCCTCATTATCCAAAATGTTCAAAAAAGAAACAGGTTTATACTTGTCAAAATATTTAAAAAAACTACAAGTCACAAGAAGTGCCAACGAGCTTCTCTATTCAGATGCCACTATTGAAAAAATTGCCCTTAATGCTGGGTTTAACAGTGCCAAAATTTACCGAGAACAGTTCAAACATTTTTTCAATATGAGTCCGACTGAGTACCGTGAACAACACCAGATGACCGATAATAACCAACCTATAGCTCTTACAACGAGCCACCAACAACCTAAAGAAATCATTGAGCAACTCTACCAACTAATTAAAAGAGAACCTCATACTCGTCAGCCAGAACAATTGCATAAGCTTACCAAGCACTTAGAAATTAACGATAGTCAATCTCTTCGTACCAAGCATGCTAATGACGTGATTGTTCATATTGAATATTTAAGCGACCTCAACAAAGCACATATTCAAAAAGAATTATTAGAACTGCTTAATCAACAGACATTAACCATCATTAGTTGTTTTAATTTTTTCCCTGAATTACCTGTTAGTTATCGATTATCCAAAAACGCTAACTTGAATTCTTTTCCTGCTTTTGAAGAATTAGATACTGGATTAGCCTTTCTTATGAACCATCAATTGAAACTCATGATTCAATTTGATTTAATGGATTTTGATGACCAAACCATCTCGCTTTATTTAGAACTTTTTAATTACATGATTAATCGATGGGGACGTCAGTTTCTCTCTACGCTCTCCTTCAATGTTCAGTCGTTTACTCTTGATAACGTGGCACTGTATCAAGAATTTTATCAAAGTATTCATCATTATTATCCTGAAATCAGCTTTGGCATTAAACTCCCTATAAGCGACCCGTTTGATAACCAGCAAACACACACCAACATCAAACAATTATTAACACATGTTAATCGTACCTATAATTTCTTAAGTTATACAGCTGATTCAAATTATATTTTTAATCAAACCAATAATCTATCAAATAAAATAGTTGAAGCGCATCATTATTTGACAAATAAAAGTAATTGGATCAAACATTGTTTAAATGAACTATCAATTGATTGCCCTCTTTACCTAACCGAATGGAACACTTTAACCGGTACTACTATCAATTATAACGGCTTATTTTTCCGAGGAGCTTTGATTACTAAGCAATTACTTAATCTAGAACAGTTGATTGATGGTTATGGTTTTTGGCTAAATTTAGAGAGCCATGAACACTATAATTTAAGAGCCCAATCACCAAGTATTGGACTCGATTTATTTCATTATCATCAAAATCGCCGACCTGCCTTTTTCAGCTTACAGCTAGCCAACCGCATGCAAGGAACGGTAATTAGAGAAGATGATTTTTATTTATTGACACAACATGGTGAAAAATTACAACTAATGATGTGGAACGAAAACTACTTTGACCCACATCTTTCTACTGAGCTTGCCTTTATGAATAGTCAAATTTTATCACTGTCGTTATCTATTCATCACCTATTAGAAGGAAAATACCAAGTAAAACAAATTGATTTTAATCGTGAAAGTGGGGCACTCTTTTATTCTTATATGGATTTCAAACAAACGGCCCACTTAGATAAAGAAACGATTGACTATATCCATGCAAAAAACCGACCTAATCTTCAAGTATTCGATGTTGACATTAGCGAGCGATTTGATTATTCCTTTTCACTCGATACAAATGCCGTTATATTATTAGAATTTACGCCTATTGCTACATAAAAACTTCTTAATACGCGTTCTTTCAACAGTATGTTACACTTGCATTATAAGGGTAATAAACAAACAAATGTAAAGGAGCTAACAAGATGAAGATTATTGAAGATAAGCAACGATTTGTTCTAGTAAACGATCAAATGAACGAAATCGGAGAAATCACGTGGTCAAATGCCGGAGAGCATATGATGATAATCGACCACACCTATGTATCGCCCGACTACCGTGGACAACAGTTAGCTGAAAAATTAGTCCTAAATGTCGTAGAAAAAGCACGACACGATCACAAAAAGATTATTCCTCTTTGTCCATTTGCAAAAAAAGAATTTGATCAAAAAACAGACTATCGGGATGTACTTAATTAAGTCATTAAATAACAAAAAACGTGAACGGATAAACTATCCGCTCACGTTTTTAATTACATGATTAATCTTGTTCTGTTTCTAAAATATCGCCTGTTTCTGCGTTAATTTTCACTTCATGTTTTTGTTTACCATTTTCTACTTTGATTTCCCAGTAAGTAACTGACAAGTCTTTTTCTAGACTCCAATCAGTAGCTTGACCGCCGCCTACTTGTTTGACTGCAAGTTCAGTTAATTCATCTAAAGGTTTCAAATGATCAAACGTTAATTTTTCTTCATTACGTTTGACACCGTTTTGTTCATCACGGTCTAATTTTTCATCACGTTTGTCTGAAACATCCCCTGTATCAACGCTAATTTTCAACTCATATTCATTATTATCGTCCATTCCACTAATTTCATAATAATAATTCTTAAATGAGCTATCAATGCTGATTGATGTGATATCAGTGTTTGGCATTTCTTTTTGATAAATTGCTATCGCATCATCTAAGCTAATGGAAAAATCTGATAAATTTGATGTAGAAGATGAGCTATTTTGGTTTACCTCACTTGATTCTTTCGCTACTTGTGTAGAAGAATTATTGTTTTGCTCATTAGTGGTACTAGTTGTTTCATTTTTACACGCCCCTAATGTCATAACCGTTGCTAAAGTAATGGCACCTAATACTATTTTTTTCATACTATTAATCATCTCCCTATCTTTATACTGTTCATTATATATCCATTATACTCTAATCACAATTTATACGCAT
This sequence comes from Vagococcus xieshaowenii, assembly GCF_004792515.1. NCBI lineage: Bacteria > Bacillati > Bacillota > Bacilli > Lactobacillales > Enterococcaceae > Vagococcus > Vagococcus xieshaowenii. The sequence continues at coordinate 1,576,799 of NZ_CP038865.1, forward strand.
TGGACCAAAGACTTAAATTCCACTCAGTACTAGGACCTTACTTAATGACTTAATAAAAAGAGAGGACACTCAATGAGCGTCCTCTCTTTGTTATGATTATTTAGTTTCTTCTTTAGGTAACATTGCTTTACGAGAAGCATTCACTCGACCTTGTTTGTCGATTTCTGTTACTTTAACTAAAATTTCATCGCCTTCTTTAACCACATCTTCAACGTTTGCTACACGTTCATTAGCTAACTGAGAGATATGAACTAAAGCATCTTTACCTTTGAATAAATTAACAAAGGCACCAAATTTTTCAATACGTACCACTTTAGCTAAGTATGTTTCGCCAACTTTAGCTTCACGAACGATATCTTCGATAATTTCAATCGCACGTTTGATCATAGCAGCATCTGATGAGGCAATACTTACATTACCTTCTTGATCAATATCGATTTTAACGCCTGTTTCATCAATAATACCGTTAATAGTGTCGCCACCTTTACCGATAACTTCTTTGATTTTCTCAGGTTTGATTTGGATCATTTCAATCTTAGGCGCATAAGCACTTAACTCTTCACGAGGTGCTTCAATAGCTGACGTGATCACTTTTAAGATTTCCATACGCGCTGTTTTAGCTTGTGATAAAGCTTCTGTTAAGATTTGTTCTGTAATACCTTCAATTTTAATATCCATTTGAAGTGCTGTAATCCCTTGTTCAGTTCCTGCTACTTTAAAGTCCATATCTCCTAAGTGATCTTCTAGACCTTGGATATCTGTTAAGACAGTATAGTCGTCACCTTCCATTACTAATCCCATTGCGATACCAGCAACTGGTGCTTTAATCGGAACACCTGCATCCATAAGGGCTAAGATACCACCACAGATACTTGCTTGAGAAGATGAACCATTTGATTCTAATACTTCTGAAACCACACGAATCATGTATGGGAATTCTTCTTCACTTGGAATTACTTGTGCCATTGCACGTTCACCTAACGCACCATGACCAATTTCACGACGTCCTGGAGAACGTGCTGGACCAGTTGAACCTACTGAGAATTGTGGGAAATTATAGTGATGGATGAAACGTTTGCTCTCTTCTGTTCCTAGCCCATCAATAATTTGATGTTCTCCTAGTGGTGCTAATGTAACCGTTGATAACGCTTGTGTTTGTCCACGAGTGAATAAACCTGAACCATGAACGCGAGGTAATAAACCAACCTCTGCTGCTAATGGACGGATTTCATCAATTTTACGACCGTCTGGACGGATTTTTTCTTTCGTAATTAAACGACGGACTTCGTCTTTTTCTAAATCTTCAGCAATTTGTTTTACTTGTTTTAACTTCTTAGCAGCATTTTCATCTTCTGCTAATTTTTCAGTATAAACAGTAATGATTTCTTCTTTTACCGCTTCGATATTATCTTCGCGTGCTAATTTTTCTTCTGTTTGAATAGCTGCAACCATACGAGCATTGTATGCTTCTTGAATTTCAGCTTTCAATTCAGGATCAACTTGTAATAATTCAACTTCCATTTTTTCTTTACCGACAGCGGCAACGATTTCTTCTTGGAAGGCAACCATTTCTTTAATCGCAGCATGGCCGAATAATAATGCTTCTAACATAGCTTCTTCTGATACTTCTTTAGCACCACTTTCAACCATGTTAATGGCATCTTTTGTTCCAGCAACACTTAAATGAATATCTGATAATTCTTCTTGCTCAGGTGTTGGGTTTAAAATTAATTCACCGTTAACGCGACCTACGTTAACCCCAGCAATTGGACCATTAAATGGAATATCTGAAATAGCTAATGCTAATGATGAACCAAACATTGCAGCCATATCTGGTGGGCAATCTTGCTCCACACTCATGACAACGTTAGTGATTTGCACTTCGTTACGGAATCCTTCGGCAAACATTGGACGAATTGGACGGTCGATTAAACGCGCTGTTAATGTTGCGTGTTCGCTTGGACGGCCTTCACGTTTGATAAATCCACCTGGAACTTTACCTACTGCGTACATTTTTTCTTCATAGTTAACCGTTAACGGGAAGAAATCCACATCTTTTGCTTGTTTTGAAGCTACTGCAGCACTAAGTACGACAGTATCTCCATAGCGTACAAAAACTGAACCGTTAGCTTGTTTAGCTAATTGTCCAACTTCAACTGAAAGTGGGCGTCCGCCCCATGTTGTTGTAAATACTTGTTTTCCTGACATTGACATAGTCTCCTTTACTTTTGCGAAAAGTATGATGGCCTACTAAACAAATAACAAAGAGGTTGTTTGATTATCCACTTAAATTCACAGCTTCTCTCTTATTTGTATAGTAGAAGAACACAACACCTTTTCGCTTTCCAAAAATATATTTTTATAGCAAAAGAAAGCGAGACCCAAAGAGTCTCACTTTCCTAAGTTGTTGACCAAAAATTAACGACGTAAGCCTAATTTTTGAATTAACTCACGGTAACGTTGAACATCTTTGTTACGTAAATATGCTAATAAGTTACGACGATGACCAACTTTTTTCATTAGTCCACGGTAAGAATGGTGATCTTTTTTGTGAACTTGAGCATGCGTGTTTAAGTGGTTGATCTCAGCTGTTAAAACTGCGATTTGTACTTCTGGAGAACCAGTATCTCCTTCGTGACGCGCGTATTCGCTCATGATTTGATTTTTTTGTTCTTTTGAAATTGCCATAATTTCCACCTCTTTCTAAAATTTACCCCATAACTGAGTAAATCGTTGGTGACTCGATAAACCAAGTAATAGGTCGTACTTACGTACAGTACAACTTTACATTATTTAATAGTAAAAAGCAAGTAATTATACCGATTAGATTAAATTCACACGACGTGTAGAACTATGATGTTCTGACTCCAATAAGGCCTCTAAATCACTCGCTTTCATTTGACTAAGCTCTTGTGTCTTACCTTCTACGTACTCTTCTAATCCTGCTTTTGCTTCCCAAATTTCAATAGGTAAAGAGCATGTCTTTAAATAATCAAACAACAAGCCGTATACTTTAGCAACCTGCATTGGCTCATCTGCGACTAGTTGTATCTCGTATAAATAATCTTTTTTGAAGATAGCCGATAATTCTTCATCCTCATAACGTTGAATCGCAATTCCGTAGCCATTTTTTAAGACCATAATCCCATTTGGAGCATTTAATTCTTCATCAGATAATTCGCTACTATCAAAAAAATCTTGCGACACGACATCTTTTTCAAGCGCTTCTTTAATTGAAAGAACCTCTGTTTCTAATTCTATTTCCGTTAATTCACTATTAGATACTAAATACGTATGATACATTTCTTTATTTCCTCCTTAAATATCCCTCATTATAATCTAACTTTATAATAAGTTAGATTATAATACTAGCTAAAAACCATAAAGACTTTAGGAACTGAGATATTACTTCCTATTTTTTAAGAATTACCTAAATAAGTGCCTAAACCTTTTTATTAAGATACGCGATTTAATAAACAAAACCACCCCATTTTACTATAAGCTGTGTTAAAATAGAAACGATATTGAACAAATATAAGGAGTTAATGAACCATGATATTAATGAAAGATATTATTAGAGAAGGTAACCCAACACTTAGAGAAGTGGCGCAAGAATTGAGCTTTCCTTTAAGTGAGGAAGATCGTCAATTAGCCCACGATATGCTAGAATTTTTAAAAAACAGCCAAGACCCACAAATTGCCGAAGAGTATAATTTACGTGGAGGCGTTGGTTTAGCCGCTCCTCAATTAGACATTGAAAAACGTATGATTGCTGTCCACATTCCAAATCCTGATTTTGATGAAGAGGATGCGAAATCAGGACCTGAGATTACATTTTCAGAAGTAATGGTCAATCCTAAAGTGATAAGTCATTCTGTCCAATTAGCTGGTTTAGAAGGTGGCGAAGGTTGTTTATCAGTTGACCGTGCCGTCGAAGGTATCGTCATTCGTCATTTTAAAATAACTGTTACGTACTTTACAGTTGACGGAGAAGCAAAAAAGAAAAAATTCAAAGGCTATGACGCTATGGTCATTCAACACGAAATCGACCATTTAAACGGTGTGATGTTCTATGATCGTATTGATCCTAAAGACCCATTTGCACAAAAGAAAGACATTGTTTTACTATAAAAGAAAAACAACCACAAAAATAACCGAACCTCAACATAAAGTTGACATTCGGTTATTTTTTCTTTATAAGTACTTACTTCCTTCTCTAACCGCTAACTTACTAAGGGAATAATCGCTAATAAACAGGCGTACCCATTCAGGATTGGTTTTACTATATTGACGCAACGACCAACCAATCGCCTTTTGAATAAAAAATTCATCTGTTGTTCGATCATTTAGAATGGCTTGTTGAAGATAATCAGTGTTGGTTTGATCATTAAATTTAAGTTGTAAGATAATCGACACACGTCGCATCCACATATTATCATGCTGATAAAACCAATTATATACTTCTTCAACGTTATTCATATTTTGTTTTAACCACGAGCTAAATAATCCCGCTAAACTATCCACACTATCCCACCATGATTTTTCCATCACTAATTGGCTTAGCTGATGTATATTTTCAATAGACAAACGGCCTAAATTTTTATTTGCAAGGTCTATAGCTACATACTGATACTCGCGTTCTGGTAACCCAAAATAATAATGAATTTCTTCCATTAATACATCCTTCGACCAGCTCTTACTGTCTTTAAGAAGAGGCGTGGCTAATTGACGACGTTCAGTTGCTGGTAACCCACAAAAAGTAAATTGATTGCGCATATACGCTTCCATCTGAGCTTGTTTTGGTTGATTAGTCGGAAACAACAGTCGCGTCATCTTCTCTCTCCTTAGTAAATAAATATCTCTACAACACTTGTTAATAATGGGGCTAAAATAACGGTCGCAATACCTGCAATTCCAATGGCTAATCCTGACATGGCGCCTTGGACTTCACCCATTTCCATCGCCTTTGATGTACCAATCGCATGAGAAGTTGTTCCTAACGCCAAACCTTGCGCCATTGGATCATGAATGCCAAATAGTTTTAAAATTGGCTCCGCACATAATGGTGCCAGTACGCCGGTTGTAATAACAGATAAGACCGTAATCGCTGCAACACCACCAATTTGTGTTGATAAATCCATTGCAATTGCCGTCGTCACCGATTTAGGCACAAGCGAAAGCGTTAATGGTTCTTTTAACTTGAATAAGACCGATAACAACAACACTAGACTAATATTAAATAATGTCCCAATCCCTACCGCCATCATAATTGCTGTAGCATGCTTCTTAATGAGCGGTAAAGAACGATACAAAGGCAAGGCTAATGCAACAGTCGCCGGTCCAATAAACATATCGACATATTTAGCGCCCACAAAGTAATTGTCATAAGAAATATTCGTCCCTTTCAAGAATAATATAATCGCTATAATTGAAAAGGCTAACGGATTCAACCACTTAAGCTGATACTTGTTACCCATCATCCTAAAAAACATAAATACCATGACGGTTAACATAACACCAAAAATTGGTTCCTTGGATAAATAATCAATCACTAATGACTTCCTCCTTTGAGGTTTTGACAAGATTATCTTTTCTCTTCTTAACAAATTGTGCAGTCTTACCCACCACAATCAAAGAAAAAACAAAACTTACAAATAAAATAATCGCTAAACTAACCAAATTATTTTTTACTAAATCAAAATACATCATCAAACCTACACCAGCCGGAATAAACAGAACACTTAAAATTTCTAACAAATAGTCACTCACAAGCGCAATGTGACACTCTTTTACCCAACCACGTGTCAATGAAATAAATAATAATACCATCCCGATAACACTACCAGGAATCGGCAAGTGCAATACAACTTGTAACACTTTTCCAACAAATGTAAAACCTAGAATAATTAAAAGTTGCTGTAAAATTTTCATGAAAATCCCTACTTTCGCGTCCCATTATAGCATATATTTTGTAAGATTAAACGACCTTTTTATTTTTAATTTGACTAATATTGTTTACTTCGTTATACTGTTAAGAGTGTAAAATAATGCAGCAGAAAATGAGTAAGCTCGTAAACAGTTTGTCGCCCATCCGGGTTCAATTGCGTAACCGCGGCTGCAAAGGTGAAGATTGAAGGATAAACTGAACGAATACAAATTTTTCAATTGATTATTTTACTCCAAAACACAATTATATTGGAGGAATTTTAAATGTCACGTTACACTGGACCATCATGGAAAGTATCTCGTCGTTTAGGGATCTCACTTTCTGGAACTGGTAAAGAATTAGCACGTCGTCCTTACGCACCAGGACAACACGGACCAAACAGCCGTGGAAAAAAATCTGAATACGGTATGCAATTGACTGAAAAACAAAAATTACGTCATATGTACGGTATGAACGAACGTCAATTCGTTAACTTATTTATTCAAGCTAGCAAGATTAAAGAAGGTAAACATGGTGTTAACTTCATGATCTTATTAGAACAACGTTTAGACAACGTAGTTTACCAATTAGGTTTAGCGACTACTCGTCGTCAAGCTCGTCAATTAGTAAACCACGGTCATATCTTAGTTGACGGTAAACGTGTTGATATTCCATCATACCACGTTGAAGTTGGACAAGTTATCTCAGTTCGTGAAAAATCAATGAACTTAACAATCGTTAAAGAAGCTGTTGAAGCTTCAGTTGGCCGTCCTGCTTACGTAAGCTTTGACGCTGAAAAATTAGAAGGTAGCTTAACTCGCTTACCTGAACGTGAAGAGTTAACTCAAGAAGTTGACGAATCATACATCGTAGAATTCTACAACAAAAAACTTTAAGATTTTTTATCTCTTGTCTTCAATTTTTGGCAAGAGATTTTTTAGACAAGCGTTATTTCAAACTCATACACCAAAAGACCTCTAATTTAATTATTAGAGGTCTTTTAAATTTCCAAAATCCCGTGCTTCCCCTTGTTGCCATTTTTTAGTGAATCGATAATTGATAAGCCAACCAACTATACAATAAACACGGTATCACAAATGACAACATCAAGAAAATAATGGCTCCTTTTTGATAACGATATAATTTTTTAAATTGTTGTCTATGCGCTACTTCTAAACGCAATCCCTCTTTTAATCCGTCATTTCCTACTAACATGCCCTTGTTAATTAAACACTCTTTTTTACTTTTAATCACTACCCCAACGATAGACAACACACTCGCTAGAAGAAGTATCATCCACGCAGATAGATAGTGATTGTGCGTCAATAGCTTATAGCTATAGCCAAACATCCCCACAGCTATCATATAGCAGGTAACTTTCATTGTACCTATTTTTCTAGCTTGATACTGATCTTCTTTTGTAATAGCTTGATAAATGGCAAGTTTTTTTGATACTTGTTTGGTATAATTCAGTAATTTAACCCCACTCCAACACGAGACAACAAACGCCAATATTATCCATAAAAGAACCCCTAACACCAAATAATTAAACATAACAACCTCCTTTCCACGCAATTAAATAACTGGCTCTTTGTCAAATTGGACTGATGAGTAATTTTAGCCAACCATGAAATTGGGGAAAACATTCTCTGATTTCATGGTTTTTTGTTATTTAATGATTAACTTCTATCAAACCTTCGGTTAAAAAGATTCTAATCCTCATATTGCTGAAAGATTTGAATCCATAAGAAACTCGTTTTAATGTTTTGATGTGTGTATTCTTTGCTTCAATCTTCCCATTTGAATAGGGATGTATTAAAGCATTGGTAATTCCTTCTTGATGACGTATTAGGTTTTGTACTTGTCCTTTAAACTCTTCATCTAATTCTTCTGGTAAAGTATTCAATAATTCAAAGAATCGTTCATATTCTTTTCTTCTAAATGAATCTAATAAATCATGGAAGTAGCCATAGGCTAATTTTAGAGGTTCGGAAAAATCTAATAACCGATCAATCATCATCTGTTCGGTCAAATAAGGATACTTATTTGACCGAAAGCTCGGCCATCTTTTGTATTCAGAGATATTAATGTCTAATCTATTTTTAAGTAGGAAGCGCCAATTTTTCTTAAGTTTACTTGCTTCTACTTTATGTCCCGATGCCTTGAGTTTTTTCATTTCCCGTACTCTGAAACTATTAAAGGCTTCATTCAAATGTTTAACAATATGAAAACGATCAATGATTAATTCAGCATTTGGAAAGATATCCTTCACTAATTGGAAATAAGCTGCATTCATATCTGTCACAAGGTATTTTACTTTAAAACGTTCTTCATCTGGATAACCATTAAAGTGAGGCATGAGATAATTTAATCGTCTACTTTCCAATATTTCTACTAATCGCCCTGAATTGCCATCAGCACAAATAAAACTCATAGAGTCTTCTATGGCTGTATGCGAACGGAATTCATCAACCATTAAAACCTCAGGCAACCAACGGTTTTTTGGACTAGGAAGGTAAATTTCTAACGATTTTAATACCTGAATCACTTTACTTATTGAAACACTACATAATTTAGCAATTAGTTTTAGAGATATTCTTTCACCTAATAACTCAATAATTTTGCCTTCAATTATCCTTGAAACATTGTGACAAGGTTTAACTAAATCAATTTGAGCAGTCCAGTGCTTATTACAGTTGCGACAACGATAGCGTTGCTTAGATAGCTTCATAGAGACAATTCCTGTGTTCTCATGTGTTAATAGAATCTCTACTTCTTTAGAACCATTCTTAACAATAACGTACTTGCCGTCGCATTCTCTTGGAGAAGAGTCACAATTAGGGCAAGCTATCGTTTTAGGTTTATAGCTCGCTTTTATAATTTTCGCAGGCTTATTACGATAGGTTCCTTCGGAAACACTAGAAATTGTTAGATTAGAGTCTTCAATTCCATAAATTTTTTTGATATCATTAATCATAGCATATCGCTCCTTTTGTTTGTTTTGTGTGGTAACTTAATTTTAACAAAAGGCGATATGTTTTTTTTAGATTAAATACAAAAATAGGGCTGAAGAAGGAATAAACCTTCATCAGTCCTATTTATTATAGAGCCAAATAACTAAGCTTAACATAACACAAAAAGGGCTATGACAAAAACGTCATGCCCTTTTACATATTAATTATAACACTTAGTCCTTTTCTTATGCTTCGTATCTTACTACTCCGTCCAAATATGTCGCTTCTAAGTCCATAGTTGGTGATAATACGATGAAATCTGCCTCACGACCTGGCGTAATTGAACCACATTTATCTTCAATATTACAGCTAACTGCTGGAATTAAAGAAGCCATCATTACTGCTTGTTCTGGTGTAGCAACACCCCACTCAACAACATTTTTCAATGCTTCTTTTAATTTTAAAATACTTCCGGCCAAGTTACCTTCTGCCATACGTGCTGTTCCTTCAGCCACAACTACTGGGAATTCACCTAACATATATTCACCATCAGGCATTCCTCCAGCCATCATACAGTCAGTAATCAACGCAATATGATCATGACCTTTTGTCTTAATCAATACATCTACCGCTTTAGGATGGACGTGGTGACCATCACAAATCAACTCTGCATAGACATCATGTAACGTCATCACCGCACCGACCATTCCTGGTTCACGGTGGTGTAAACCACTCATTCCGTTAAAAGCATGAACAAACACACTGGCACCATTCTCAGCGGCTACTTGTGCTTGAGCAACCGTCGCATCACTATGACCTAACGCAACAACTACTCCTTGATTAGTTACTTCACGGACGAATTCCGCAACACCTTCGCGCTCTGGTGCTAAAGCGATTTTCTTAATGCGTCCACCTGATTCTTCTTGCCATTTGTTAAAGATTTCTAAACTAGGGTCACTCATGTAAGCAGGATTTTGGGCTCCTTTATATTTTTCAGTAAAGAATGGTCCTTCAAAATAAATCCCTTGAATTTTAGCTCCATCTACTTCATCGGCTACTTCACCAATGGTACGTGCAACGTTTGTTAATAACTCATGATCAGACGTTAATGTTGTCGGTAAATAAGACGTCACCCCACAAGAAAGTAAAGCTTCTGACATAATTTTAATACCCTCTGGATCGTTATCCATGACATCATGGTTCATATATCCGTGAATGTGCGTATCAACTAGGCCTGGCGCAATCCATTTACCTGAATAATCAACAACTTCTGCCCCTTCAGGAATTTCGTTAACAACATTACCAAATACGCCATCTTCTACCTCTAAATACGCTGGTCCTACTGTTCCACTTTTTAAGAAAAATTTATCTGCATAAACATAATATTTCATATACAAACCTCTTCCGTTTATTTATTTAACCTATTATCTACAAACTACTCTTTTTTACAAAAAAAGTCAAGAATGGTCTACACCATTCTTGACTAAAAATTAATCACTTCTCCACTTGTTTCTAATACATGTAAATTATTGGCTAATTCAACAAAAAAAGTTGCCTCATCCAAACGATTCAAATCTTCTAAAGCCATGCCTTTTATATAGAGCAGATCTTCTAGCAAGTACATATTCATCATTTTTCGGCACCATGAAATCCCTACATCCGTAATTTCCATTGCTTCTTGAGGCAATGAAAGTTCTAATTGATACATTGATTGAAAATAAAATAACTGAGATAATCTAATTTTCATGCTAAAAGAATGATGTTTAATATATAATTCAAAGCTTTTCTCAATCAACTCTTGTGCTCTATCTGCTTCTCCCCATCGATGATGAATATATCCGAGTAGCGTCATTAAAATAACTTCTAGGTCACTTGGATGTGATGAGTCTTCTTGATAGGTATAATTCAGGGATCTTGAGAAATATTTAAAAGCTGTTTCCATATTACGTTCATAAACCATCTCATAAGCACCTCGATAGTACATTAACAATTGATTCTCTAAAATACTTAAATCATCCGTTTCTGATAACACACGATTGGCGGCTTCGTTTAATCGTACATATTGTTTAGTAATTAAATAATGCTCCAAAATAGTAAACCATTCCGGCTTGGATAAAATATCCTCATTATTAGACGCGTTAACTTCACAAAGCGCCATGACATCATCAATCGTTACCGATAAACGGTCACAAATCTTTCTTAATAAAGACAGTGAAGGTACAGTATTTTCAACTTCAAGTCGTTCTAACACTTCTAAGCTACAAATCCCCTGTGAAAGCATCTCTTTAGAAAAAGATTTTTCTTCACGAATTATTCTTAACGTACTTCCTAAATTTTTCATCTCATCACCTCAACACCCTACTTTAACCATATCCTAACATTAATACATCATATTATACCCAAGAAAAGGTTTTCATTCTATACGTTATACAAAAAATGATAATTTTCTTCCAAAAATCACACCATTTTCAAATTTACTTTTTTCAAAAAAAGATTCATAACCTATACGGGTTATGAATCTTTTAGTACTATTTTTGCTTATATGTTTGCAAGAAATCTGCCATATCCTCTGCCATATACTTTAATTCTTCGACTCTTGGTAAGTAAACAATTCGGAAATGATCTGGTTCTTTCCAATTAAAGCCGCCACCATGAACCAATAACGTACGTTTTTGATGCAAGAAATCTAAAACAAATTGCTCGTCGTTTTTAATATTAAATTTCTTTGTATCAATCTTAGGAAACATATAAAACGCGGCTTTAGGTTTAACAGCACTTAAGCCTGGAATATCATTAATGGCTTTGTAAATAAACTCTCTTTGTTCATAAATACGTCCTCCCGGCAATAGTAACTTATCCACACTTTGATAGCCACCTAATGCAGTTTGAACAATTTGTTGCGATAATACATTTGAACATAATCGCATCGACGCTAACATATTTAATCCTTCAATATAACCTTTCACATGCGTTTTATCACCACTCAATACCATCCAACCCACACGGAATCCTGCTACACGATGTGATTTAGATAAACCATTAAAACTTACAACAAAAACATCAGGCGCAATACTAGCAACCGGTACGTGTTCTAAACCATCCATGACCAATCGATCATAAATTTCATCTGCAAATAAAATCAATTGATGTTCACGAGCAATTGCTACAAGCTCTTCCAACAGTTCACGTGGATATAAAGCACCTGTTGGGTTATTAGGATTAATAATCACAATTCCTTTTGTTCTAGGTGTGATTTTGCTCTTAATATCTTCAATATCTGGGTACCACTCAGCTTCTTCATCACAAATATAATGAACAGGCGTTCCACTAGCTAGTGAAACCGACGCCGTCCACAAAGGATAATCGGGCATAGGAACCAATATTTCATCCCCTTTGTCTAATAATCCTTGCATACTCATCGTAATCAACTCACTTACACCATTTCCCGTGTAAATATCATTGATCGTCACATTATGAAACCCTTTCAGTTGGCAATCTTGTTCAATTGCCTTACGCGCTGAAAAAATCCCTTTAGAATCAGAATACCCTTCTGAATTACGTGCATTTAGAATTAAATCACGAATAATTTCATCTGGTGCATGGAAATCAAAAGAAGCAGGATTTCCTGTATTAAGTCTTAGAATTTTTATGCCATTCTCCATCATACGCTCGGCTTCATCTAAAACCGGACCGCGTACATCATAACTTACACCTTCTAATTTTAATGATTTATCAAACTTTTTCATGATTTATTCCTCTTCCCATTTTGATTAGCCAAACTTTTCAGTTATCAACTGATTTTATCCCTGTTTGCGCCATTTAATTATACCTTCAGCGCATTTATTCCCATCAACATTTAATCCATGAACACTAGTCAGTGAACTATCTTGAGTTGTTTGCTCTATAATGTCATGTAGACTTTCAATTTTTTCTCCACAATGTGTCTCTTTAATAAAACGAATAGTGGCGTGTCTGGGCTGATACATTGTCAACGTATCATATGATAGACTATCCACCATCCAGCCTAAATAACGAGAATTATTAACATGTTGATTCGTATCAATATCTGAGAAATGAACATCAAACAATGAACGTTCAGGCTTTTGCGTTAATGTTGGAAAAGCTTCCCCACGTTTAATCGTTTTAATTTTTTCACTTTGATAAGGCTCAATCAACTCTTTTGGAACACTCACCATTTTTCTAGTGGTCATATCCATCAATACAAACGTCGTCATCATATTGACTAATTCATTACCTTCTTCATCATGCAACCAAAAATAACGGTAACAAAAATACTTATTGTGCTCCTTGGCTTCTGTTGTCACAATGATTTTTTCATTTGTACTTGGTAATCGTGTAATATGAAGATCATGTTCGGTAATAACCCATGTAATCCCTAAGTGTTTCACGTAATCACTATCACGTTCGATTAAGGCACTTTGCGCTTCAGATGTATCAATCACTATGTTTAATAGCATTGGTAACGTTAACCGGCTATTCGCGTCACATTCATAATATTTCACTACATGTTCTTGACTATACTTCATCGTTGATTCAACTCCTTTTTTAGAATTATACAACTAAACTAACTTTAAGTGTTAGTAAAACTATAGTTTTTAACATTCATATATTTTTATGATAGAATAAATAGGAAAGAAAGGTGGCAACTCATGACTCCCAATAAAGAAGATTACCTAAAACTCATGTATGAATTAGGGGCATATCGTAATAAAATAAGTAATAAATCAATCGTTGCTGGCTTGAATGTTTCTCCTGCTTCAGTAAGTGAAATGGTTTCTAAATTAGAAAAAGACAATCTTGTAACACATACTCCTTATCAAGGCGTACAATTAACCGAACAAGGCATGATTTATGCTAGCTCATTAATTAGAAAACATCGCCTATGGGAAGTGTTCCTCGTTGAACATTTAAACTATTCATGGGAGGAAGTCCATGTTGAAGCTGAAATATTAGAACATGCAACATCTGATATTTTAAGCAATCGTTTAGAAAGTTTCTTAAATAATCCAGAATTTTGTCCACATGGTGGCATTATTCCGTCGTTAGATACCTTTATTGAAGAACCTAATCAATTATCTCTAAATACTAGAAGTGAACAAGACCGTGTCGTCATTAAACGCGTACTAGATGAGACGGAATTACTAGAATATTTGGCCGAGATTGGCCTACAAATTAACGATATCGTTACTATCAAAAAAATTGGGGCATACGAAGGACCAATCATCTTAACAAATGAGCACGGGAAAGACGTAATGATTAGCTACAAAGCAGCATCTAATGTCTTTATCGATGTGCTTTAAACGAATAATTTATCCATACTTCACCCAATAACCGTACTAAAAAATAAAGGCAGGTATACTCCATGAATCAAGAACAAATTGCTTTATTTACCATTTTTGGTGCCACAGGCGACTTAGCTCACCGAAAATTATATCCTTCTCTCTTCAGACTATTCCGCAAAGGATTTATTAACGAACATTTTGCAGTTATCGGAACAGCTAGACGTGAATGGTCAGATGCATATTATCGTGAAATCGTTGCTTCGTCTATCGCTAGTTTAAATCCAACCCAAGAAGAAACCGAAAAATTCGCTTCACATTTTTATTACCAAGCACATGATGTGACGGATACGTCTCACTATACAAGTCTAAAAACTTTAGCGGACAAATTAGACGAAAAATACAATTTAAAAGGAAATCGTCTATTCTATTTAGCAATGGCACCTAACTTTTTTGGAACAATTGTTAATCATTTAAGTTCTGAAAAGATTATGACAGATAATGGCTTTAATCGTTTAGTTATCGAAAAACCTTTTGGAACCAGCTATGAAACAGCTGCTGAATTAAATGAACAAATTCGTGCAGTCTTTTCAGAAGATCAAATTTTCCGTATTGATCATTATTTAGGTAAAGAAATGATTCAAAATATTTCTGCCGTGCGTTTTGGTAACAACATTTTTGAATCTCTATGGAATAATCGCTACATTGATAATATCCAAGTGACTTTAGCTGAAGATTTAGGGGTTGAAGAACGTGGAGGCTATTACGATAAAAGTGGTGCTTTAAAAGATATGATTCAAAACCATATTTTACAAGTAGTCGCTCTTTTGGCGATGGAAGCTCCAAATAATTTTACCGAAAAAGAAATTCGTGATGAAAAAATAAAAGCCTTAAATGCTGTAAAAATTTATAACGAGCAAGAAGCCTTAGACAACTTTGTTCGTGGCCAGTATGCCGCTAACCACTTTAACAACAAAGATATCATCGCTTATACAGATGAGCCTAATGTCAATCCTACTTCACGTACCGAAACATTTGTCGCAGGTAAACTAGAAATCAACAACTTCCGCTGGAAAGGTGTGCCGTTTTATATTAGAACAGGTAAACAATTATCTACCAAAGCCGCTCGTATTAACGTAGTATTCAAACCAACACCTGCAAACATCTTCTCTGAAGAAGATATTTGCCAAACATTACCACAAAATATATTAACTATTTATATCCAACCAACTGAAGGGTTCTCTCTTACATTAAATGGAAAAGAACCTGGACCTGGCTTTGAAATTGATCCTGTAAAATTAGATTTCCGTACACCAACCGATGTAGTAGAAAATAGCCCTGAAGCGTATGAAAAGTTAATATTAGATGCTTTACAAGGCGATGCGACTAACTTTACACACTGGGATGAAGTGTCTCAATCGTGGCGTATTGTTGATGTTGTGAGAAAAGCTTGGGACAATGATACTACACCTATCCCAACTTACCCAGCTGGAACAATGGGACCGACTGAAGCATTTGAGTTAATTGCCAAAGACCATCATGAATGGGTTTATCAACCTGATCAATGGTACAAAGAACGTGGCTTATTAAACTAAAAAGTTTTATTTTATACTTATACAAAAGGAGTTGTGACAAATTTGTCACAACTCCTTTTGTGTTGCTATTCTTTCTCTCTATAAAAAAGTTTCAATCTACTGCTGTCATCATCATTAAGATACTTCAACCGAATTTCTTCGTTTATCAATGTCGATTTAAGCCACATACTTACATGACCTATTTGTTTTTTTACTAACCATTTACTTGTCTTTTGAGAAAAGGCTTGTACTTTATCTTGCTCAATAAATATTTGTGTCTTAGTAAAAAAACGAAAGGTTTGGACGCACAATCGCTTTGAAGATTGCAACGCATATCCTTGATAATAAGCCCCAAGTGAAGCATTTGTAAGCGTCATAAGTAATAAGAAACTACCTACTAAACTACCCACCCATAAAGAAAAATAGCTAATAATTGCACTTATGCACAGTACGATTAATAATTTCCAACGTAGAAAATACCACATCTGCTGACGACCTACAAATTGAATCATCGGCTTTTCAAATTGCCATTCTGGTAATAATTGATTCAAAATAGTAAAAACATCTCTTTCTTGTATAATCGGCAATAAATACAGTGTATGACTATCTGTATCCGTATCATCTGAAGACTGTCCACCCGCAAGTGTCAATTCTACACTAGCTAAGCCAAATACCTTTCTCATAAGTTGCTGTTTGATTTTGATTCCTTGAATCTTAGCTAAAGGAATGGTTTGATGTTTTCTTTCAAACAACCCTCGTTCAATCATTAACGTTTGAGCGGTACGTGAGGCACTAAATCGATAATATTTAGTCATATTTCTAACAATGCTAACAATACCAATTAACACTAATGCAAACAAAATAAAAACGATTGCTAATAACCATCCTGCTTGAAATAATTCAATGGACCTCTGGCTAAGCTGATCAAACCATTTTTTCGGTAAATATTCTTGAAGAAAGAAAAAAACAGTAAAAATTGCTGGAATCATGCCTAAATCAGTTAATGAAAAAACGAAAATTTCTTGATTAGAAATTGAATATGCTTCTGAATTATCTTTAGAAAATGACGAAAACTGCTTACTTTCTTGATCAGCCTCTCGTACATCACTATTCAAATAACTGTTCTGATCACACTGTCGATAATGTTCAATCAAATGAAGTATCTCTTCCTTTATCACAGGAAAGTTCGCTTCCGCTTTCTCAGTATCTCCACCCGCTGTTTCAATGGATACCTGAATCAATTCAAACGGTTTGAAAAAAAAACCACTGGCGTTGTTTAAGCGTTTGAATACGGTTATAGGGAATAATCGTCTCTTTTTTGTTAAAAATCCCATGGTAAACCACCAGATGTTCATCCGTTACTTGATAATAGCTAAAAACATAATCCATTATCGTCACGAAGACTAACACTGATATAAATATTCCAATAATTAAAAGAAAATAACTTGAGTTCCTCAAATTAATATAAACGATAATCAACAGGAATAACCATCTTTTAGCCAACTGCACAAAGCGAACAAGTAGCGCCATCGGATGAAAGTGCTGTTTATTAGACATCTTGTTCGGCCACCTTTATCATGTTAATTATTTGCTCACGAAGCTTCTTTGCCTCCTCTATTTCTAGTCCTTCAATTTTATGGCTAGTTGCCGCAGTATGAATGATAATTTCCATTAACTGCTCTTTTCTTAGAAATGGACCTTGCTCTGTTTCAATATGCTGAATTCGGTTAATAGGAACATACGTTATCTCTCTAAAAATATACCCTTTTTGAAAAGATAAATCTTCTGGAGATACTTCGTAGCGATGAAAGTTGTAACGATAAGGAATTAGTATTAAATTAATCAAACTAATCAAACACGTCACAACAAAATAACTGATTAGTAGCACAAGCCAAATACCTTTTAATTGTAAAAACCACCAAACAACTCCCACCCCAATACCACCTAAGACCAAACATACTAATGTTGTAAATAGGGTGCTTTTCAACCAAACTTTTTTAATACGCTCAGGCATCTGATGTTGTAATAACGGATAATCCATTGTGTCACCTCCACATTGACTATATTAGTTCCCATTATAAATGAAAACGTTAAAATGAAAAGCCATAATAAAAAAAAAGGCTGTATAATATTTGGTGTTGATGGAAAATCCAATTAGGATTTTCTGTTAACACTTTTTTTTGATTTTTAGACAAAAAAAGAGACCTCAACCTGATAAAATTAAAGTCGACTAAAACCAAATATATCGGAGGGGTCTCTTATGGATAAGCATACTAGAAAATTACTTGGATTGGAAGATAAAAATATATATTTTGCAGAAGATTGGTTAAAAGAAGAAAAGAAAAAAGATGTTCTGGCTTATATTATTGAAGGTGTATTAACCTATCGCCCGACTTGCTGCGAAAAATGTGGTGAACTAGATAGCTCAAAAATCGTTAAAAACGGATATAGAACGACCAAAACACAATTACCGCCCTTTAGAAATAGACTGACGTATCTAAAGCTGCATCGTTCAAGATTTCGTTGTTACACCTGTGGTGCTACTTTTATCGCCTCAACACCTATCGTTGAACGCAATCATCATATTTCCCGTGAATTAAACTATCAAATCATGATGGAATTAAAGCGTATTGTATCTCGTAAAGATATTGCGGAACGGTACTTTGTTTCTGATGTAACTGTGTTACGTACACAAAGAGAGTTAGCTAAACAACGGACAATTAACTACAATCACCTACCAAGTATTCTATGTATTGATGAATTTAAATCAATGAAATCATGTGAAGGCTCTATGAGCTTTATTTGCGTTGACGGCGTTAGGAATAAGCTGTTTGTCCTCTTAGAGGACAGACGATTGGAGAAGTTGGCTAGTTATTTCATGAAGTTTTCTCTTAAAGTACGCAAATCCGTTAAATACTTAGTCATGGATATGAATGGTAGCTATGCGCAACTAATCAAGAAAGTTTTTCCTTGTGCTGAAATTGTCACGGATCGTTTTCATATTGTACAACACATTAACCGTAGCTTTAATCAGTTACGTATCAATATCATGAATACCTTCCGAAATCATCATTCAGAAGATATGAAGAAATATCGCAGATTGAAGCGTTACTGGAAACTCCTTTTAAAAGATACTGATACTTTAGATAATAAGCATTCACATTATCATTATTTGTTTAAACGTGAACTTTTCCAACAGGAAATTATTGATGAACTATTAACTTATGATGAGCGTCTACGACTAGCATACGATACCATCCAGCTCTTACATCACTATCGCAAGAAATCCGATGTAGAGAACTTCTTTCATATAATAAATGACTTATCTAAAGAGCTTCCTAACTGGTTTAGAAAGAAATTAACCTTCTTCAATCGACACAATCAAGGCATTTATAATGCCTTGATTCTAATGGTATTACCGAAGGTATCAACAATAAAATCAAATTAATTAAACGCGTTTCCTACGGCTATCGTAACTTTAGAAACTTACGTGATAGAATTTATATTTCGCAAGGATTAATTTTCCAAAATATCATATAAAAAAGGTGAAGCTTTTACACTTCACCTAGTCACTTATTTTAGCAAATTTGAGCCCATCAACACTATTTGACGAAGAGCCAAAAAAAAGAAGCACCACTAACTTTTGAGCGTTAGTTGGTGCTTCGAACTACGAATGTCATTATTTCACTAAACGATAAATTGCATCGGCATAAATCGCTGTTGCACGGAATAAATCGTCCAATGCCATGAATTCATTTGCTTGGTGCATTGTATCAATGCTATCTGGGAACATAGCCCCATACGCTACGCCTCGTTCTAATAAACGACCGAATGTACCACCACCAATTACTTGACCATGACCTTTTAGACCAGTGTGTTCTTCGTATACTGATAATAATGTTTTTACTAATTCGTCATCTTCTGGTACATAGTGCGGTCCTTTACCGCCTTCTAGTACTTCTACTGAAAAATCAGTTGAAGCTAAGCTTTCAGCAATTTGTTGGCCAATTGTTGCTTCATCTGTTCCTTTTGGATAACGCATATTCAATAGAACTGAGTTCACTTCACTTGTTGCATCAAAGTTGAATACCCCAACGTTAAGTGATAACTCACCCATAATATCATCTGTGATTGCCACACCAATTTTCTCACCTTTTGTGTCATCGTGTAAGAAAGTTGCGATTGTATTGATATATGTTTTAGCATTCCCTTCAAAAGCATATTGATTTAAGAAGTTTGCTAAGTGTGTACCACCATTAATTCCTAGATGTGGGCTTGCTCCATGTGCTGATTTACCTTTAACAAAAACTGTCACAGTTGAGCCATCAATGGTCACTTCACCTGAAATACCTTGTGCTGCTACGTATTTTTCTAAATCAGTTGCTATTGAAGCTAATACATCGGTATCTTTTACTTCTAAGACAGCTGTTCCTGATTCAGGTACCATGTTAGGACGTAAGCCAGCTTTGAAGATAACTAATTTAATTGCCCCTTCATTGTCTCCAGCAAGATTTAACGAAACTGTCACGTTACCTTTTTCCCCATTAATAATTGGGAACTCAGCATCTGGAGCAAAACCGAAATCTGGTGTTTCTTCAACTTCTAAATAACGGTCTACACATTTCCAGCTACTTTCTTCATCAGTTCCGATAATTAAACGAATACGTTTAGAAGTTGGTAAGCCTAGGTCTTTAATCATTTTGATGGCATAGTAAGCAGCCATTGAAGGGCCTTTATCATCACTTGAACCACGTGCATAGATACGACCATCTTTAATTACTGGTTCAAAAGGATCGGTATCCCAACCAGTTCCAACAGGCACCACATCCACGTGACTGAAAATACCTAATGTTTCATCTCCAGCACCAAATTCAATATGTCCTGCAATATTTTCAACGTTTTTAGTCACAAAACCGTCACGTTCCCCTAATGCTAAAAAGTGTAACAATGCTTCTTTAGGTCCAGGTCCAACTGGTGCATCTGCTGTTGCTTTATCGTCTTCACGTACACTTGGTACACGTAATAAACCAAATAAATCCTCTAATAATGCCTCTTTACGACACTCAACTTCTTTTGTCCAATCAATTGTTGTCATCTAATCGTCTCCTTCGATAGTTAGCTCTTTTTTCTATTATAACCCTGGATCATAAAAATTACCCAAAATTCTTACTTTTTCTGAAATACTTACGAATGCACACGGATCTGTTTCTTTCATTACCTCTTCTAATGTATGCATTTCAAACGCTGTGATAACAGTAAATAACACGGTTTGTGGTTCACCATCATACGCACCTTTAGCGTCATTAATAATCGTCACCCCACGACGCATCTCTTTACGCAATGCGTCAATTATTTCTTGTGGATGTTTCGTAATAATCATCACTTGCATCTTTTGTTGCTTGGTATATGTGGCATCCATTACCTTACCACTAATAAAGAAACTCAAAACACTATAAAAACCATAACGCCAACCAAACAGATAGCCTGCTATCAAAGCAATCATGACATTAAAGATGATTGCAATTGAACCCACTGATTTACCTGTTTTTTTGCGAATAGACAACGCAATAATATCTAGTCCACCAGTAGATACACCATTTTTCAAACCTAATCCTACCCCAAACCCATTAATTGCACCACCAAAAATAGCACATAACAATGGATCTGTTGTTAAGGATGTCGTTGGGACAATATTTAAGGCAATCGCCGTAAGCGTAACTTCTATCATAGTAAAAATAGTGAATTTCTTACTTAACGTACACCATGCAATAATAAATAACGGAATATTTAACCCATAATAAATAACTGAAAAAGGCAGATTAATTCCCAGAATACTCTCTAATCCTGTATCAATAATTTGTCCAATACCGGTCACGCCACTTGCATAAATACCTCCGGGATGCCAAAAAACATTCAAGGCAATCGAAGACATCAAGGCAACTACGACCGAGACACTTACTTTTTTCAAATATTCATGATTAGTTTGCGTTAGAAACGATGGTTTGTTCATTTCACCACACCTCTTTAAGAATGCGGTATATTAGTGACGCCTCACCCACACCACATTATCTTATTCTTTTTTGAACTTTTTCACGATATTCCCTACAAAACAGTCCTCGTTTATGTTGGCTAACATGTAAACGAGGCGTCTGTTTTATTGTATCAATAATCTGTTATTCTTCTGTTTTAACAACACTTAATGTTAATTCAGCTAATTGTGCATCAGATACCATGCTTGGTGCACTATTTAATGGGTCAATTGCGCGATTATTTTTAGGGAACGCAATGACTTCACGAATATTATCTTCGCCAGCTAATAGCATCGCTAAACGGTCTAATCCTAACGCAATCCCTCCATGTGGTGGGAATCCTAATTCTAGCGCTTCTAACAAGAAACCAAATTGGTTGTTGGCTTCTTCTTTCGTAAATCCAACGACTTCAAGTACTTTTTCTTGCAATTCACGCGTATAAATACGGCTTGAACCGCCACCTAATTCATAACCGTTTAATACTACATCATACGCTTCAGCGTAGACTTTTTCAGGAGCTGTTTCTAATAACGGAATATCTTCTGCTTTAGGGCGAGTAAATGGATGATGCGCTGCGACATAGCGTCCTGCTTCTTCATCATACTCAAGTAATGGCCAATCAACGATCCATAAGAAGTTATAAGAAGTTGGATCAATTAGATCTAATTCTTTGGCTAAACGAGAACGTAATGCGCCTAAAGAAGCTGCTACGACAGGTGATTCATCAGCGACAAATAAAATTAAATCTCCAACGTTCGCATCAACATGTGCGATAATTTCAGCTTGTTTGTCAGTTAAGAACTTAGCAATTGGTCCATTTAAGCCTTCTTCTGTTACTTTAACCCATGCTAATCCTTTAGCGCCAAATTGTGATAGATCTTTTCCTAATGCATCTAAATCTTTACGAGAATATTTATCCGCAGCTTGAGGTGCCACAATCGCTTTGACCTGGCCGCCATTTTCTAAAGCTGATTTGAAGACTTTGAATTCCACATCACTGACAACAGGTGCCATATCGATTAATTCTAAGCCAAAACGTGTATCAGGTTTATCTGAACCAAAGCGCGCCATTGCTTCTTGATAACTCATACGTGGGAATGGAGCTGAAATTTCAACATTTAGCACTTCTTTCATCACATTCACTAACATATTTTCTGTTAATGTTTGAATATCTTCTGGTTCTAGGAAACTTGTTTCAATATCGACCTGCGTAAATTCTGGTTGACGGTCTCCACGTAAATCTTCGTCACGGAAACAACGTGCAATTTGATAATAACGATCTACGCCAGCCCCCATTAATAATTGCTTA
The DNA here is from genome assembly GCF_004792515.1 of Vagococcus xieshaowenii. Lineage (NCBI taxonomy): Bacteria > Bacillati > Bacillota > Bacilli > Lactobacillales > Enterococcaceae > Vagococcus > Vagococcus xieshaowenii. Next base: position 1,599,891 of record NZ_CP038865.1, read on the forward strand.
CGTAATTGTGGTGATTGTGGTAAAGCATAAAAATGGCCACTGTTCACACGAGATGGCACTAAATAATCACGTGCGCCTTCTGGTGTTGATTTATCTAAGTAAGGTGTTTCTACTTCTAAGAAAGCTTCTTCATTTAAGAAATTACGGATTGCTTTACTTGCTTGATGTCTGATTTTTAAATTGTTTAACATTTTTGGACGACGTAAATCAATATAACGATATTGTAAACGTGTCTCTGTGTTAACATTTCCTTCATCATCAATTGTAAATGGCGGTGTTTTCGCTTCATTTAAAATAACTACTTCACTGGCTAATACTTCAATTTCACCAGTTTTCATGTTAGGATTGATGGCACCTTCACGTGCTACCACTTCCCCTGTTACTTCAATAACATATTCAGAACGACAGTTATCAGCAACTTCCCATGCACTTTTGGCATTTTCAGGGTTAACAACGACTTGGACAATTCCTTCTCGGTCACGTAAATCAATAAAAATTAAACCACCTAAATCACGACGTTTTTGAACCCATCCTTTTAGCGTTACTGTTTGACCGATGACTTCTTTTGAGACTAATCCTGCATACATTGTACGTTTACTCATAATTTCCACCTTTTCTATTTAACAAATGATTCATTTGCCATCATTTCTTGATATACGTTTGCAAAGTCGCTATAGACTTCTGCAAGTGGTACTGTTTTTTCAATACCTGCTGACATATTTTTTACTTGAACAACTTGTTGTTCAAGCTCGTTGCCACCTAATGTCATGACCAATTTAGCTTTCAAACGATTGGCTGTCTTGAACTGAGCTTTTGCTCCTCTTGAAAGGAAATCGCGTTCAGCTGAGAAGTTGCCTTGACGAATCGTTTGAACTAATTTTAATGTTTCAACGTTGGTTTCTTCACCCAATCCAACAATATATACATCTAACGGTTGTTCCACCGGTAAAGAGCCACCTTCTGCATCAATGGCTAACAGTGTTCGTTCAATACCTAAACCAAAACCAAAGCCTGGTGTCTCAGGACCACCTAGCTCTTCAACTAATCCACTATAGCGACCACCACCACCTACAGCGATTGGATCATCAAAGACTTTGGCTTCACTCATCACTTCAAAAATCGTATCATTATAGTAATCTAATCCACGAACCATACGATGATCAATTGCATACGTCACATTCATCACATCTAACATCTCTTTAACCGTATCAAAATGTTTTTGTGAGTCTTCTGTTAAAAAGTCTAAAATAGACGGTGCATTTTTTACAATTTCAATATCCTTTTTATCTTTACTATCTAAGATACGCAAAGGATTTTTTTCAAAACGATTTTTTGAATCCGCACTTAATTCTTCATAAAAAGGTGTTAAATAGTCGATTAATCCTTGACGGTAATTTGCGCGACTTTCTTTATCACCTAAAGAGTTAATCACTAATTTTAGCTCTTTCAAGCCGATTTCTCGGTAAAAATCAAGTGCCATCATCATCACTTCTACATCAGTTGCTGGATTTTTGCTTCCAAATACTTCTACGCCAATTTGATGGAACTGACGTAAGCGACCTGTTTTTGGACGCTCGTAACGGAACATAGGACCAATATAATAAGTTTTATACGGTTTTTGGAACTCTGGTCCGTATAATTTATTCTCAACAAATGCACGTACAACAGGGGCTGTCCCTTCAGGACGTAACGTGACGTGACGATCTCCTTTGTCATAAAAGTCATACATCTCTTTTGATACGATATCCGTCGTATCCCCTACACTACGAGAGATGACTTCATAATGTTCGAACATTGGGGTTCTAATTTCATGAAATTGATAGTTTTTAAAAATGTCGCGTGCTTTACCTTCGACAAATTGCCACTTTTCAACGTCACCTGGCAAGATATCTGAAGTACCTCTAGGTTTTTGATAACTACTCATATTTGTCCTCCTTAATCTACAAAAAAAGCCCTTGTTTAATAAAACAAGGACGAATGAATTCACACGTGGTACCACCTAATTTGAAAGAGACTTACGCCTACTTTCCTCTCTAACGATATAACGCCTCGTACGCGAGATGGTTTGATCAACATCTATCTCCAGAGTGTCCTTCCCTCATTCTCAATGGAACAACTTTCAGCTACGATTGTTCTCTCTTTAACATCTTAAAATAGGTACTCTCTCTATCATCGATTTTAATTTCTTTGTCTACTCAAAGGTACAAGAAAATCACTCATTTGTCAAGGAAGGCAAGCCTTTTAAGATAAAAGATTCTCATTTAATAACAACTTAACCTGTGAATAAAATTTCACACTATTTGATATATTGCTTTCCTCTTTTTTTTGTTATAATAATAAGCAGTTCAAACTCCACGGAGGAAAGTATGTTAAAAAAAATATTAAAAAAACCAACGATAAAGCTACTAATGATTCATTTAGCGATGATTGCCGCTATTTTATTAGCCTTTGTTACCTATAAACCAAAAGATTTAGTCACTATTGAAACCCTAGCACTTAATGTGCGTCTAGGCCCAGGGTTAGATTATGATATTACCTCCCAAGTTAAAAAAGGGGATAAAGTTGAAGTATTAGAAGAAAAAGATAAGTGGTTCCATGTCGTATTACCCAACAGTACAAAAGGTTGGATTGCTAGTTGGTTGATTGCCGAAAATAGTGCAAGTACCGCTGTCACTAGTATTAAAGCAACCGTCAATACCGATGACACCAATTTGCGTGAAAAAGCTAATACCGATAGCGATGTCGTAGTAAAAGTCAAAAAAGATACGCCAGTCTTGATTACTAATGAGGCTAATGGTTGGTCGCAAGTAGAAGTAGATGGTAAAAGTGGTTGGATTTTCTCAGACTTATTGACTCTAACAGAAGAAAAAAATAAAGAAAATCCTAAAGATAAACCAATCACAACAAAACCAACTATCAAAAAAGTTTATGCTAGACAAGATGACATTAAAATCCGTCAAGAAGCATCCATTGATGGCTTAGTTATTGCAACATCTAACATAGGACAACCGATGGACGTTGTTGCTGAAGAAGGTGACTGGTATCAAGTTAAAACAGAAGATGGCCAAATTGGTTATGTTGCAAATTGGGTCGTTTCAACTGCTAAACAACTGGGTAATAGTAGTGTCAGTTCAATTGCCGAAGCAACTATCATGTTAGACCCTGGTCATGGCGGAACGGACGTTGGTTCAATTAGTCCAGATGAAACCATCTATGAAAAAACGATTACCTTTGCAACAGCTAACTATGTAAAAGAAGCTTTACAAACACTTGGAGCAAACGTCATGATGACACGCAGTGACGATGTTTTAGTTCCTTTATCTGAAATAGCAAATAAGAGCAATCGAGCAAGTGTTGATGCTTTTATTAGCTTCCATTACGACTCAACAGAAGGCGCTAATACCGCATCTGGTACCAAAACTTATTACTATGATGACACAGATAAGCTATTTGCAAGTATCATTAACAATTCACTAGCCGAAACACTCCCTTTGCCTAACCGTGGTGTTGATTTTGGTGACTACCAAGTCTTACGTGAAAATGATCGACCGGCTGTCTTACTTGAGTTAGGCTTCATGAATAATTCAAATGATTTAGCAGAATTTAGTACAAAATCTTATCAGAAGAAAGTCGCTCAAGCAGTCGCTCAAGCCTTAACAGAATATTTTGAATAACAATAAAGAACCTGTCCTATCTTATGATAGAACAGGTTCTTTATTTATAATGTTTTATTTCTTTACATCTTGTATTTATATTCCTTTTTGCTCGGTATCAAATAAGATAGTCACCGGCCCGTCATTGATAAGCGAAACCTTCATATCTGCACCAAATTGACCTGTCGATACGTCTAAACCTTCGCTTCTTAATGTTTCATTGAAGTATTCATACATTGCCTTCGCTTCGCTAGGTTTTTCTGCTTCTACAAAACTTGGGCGATTACCTTTTTTAGTATTCGCTAATAGTGTAAACTGTGATATCGATAAAATCTTTCCATGAACATCTTTAATCCCTAAGTTCATCTTGCCTTCCTCATCTTCAAAAACACGTAAGTTAGCAATTTTTCGGACTAAATAATCAGCATCTTCTGTGGTATCACCTTGTTTGACACCTAATAAAATCATATAGCCTTGGTTGATAGCTGAAATGATTTCACCATCAACGGATACACTTGCTTCAGTAACTCTTTGAACAACTGCCTTCATTAGATTAACCCCTATCCTTTTGTTCGGCGAACGCTATAAACATCTGGTACACTTTTAATTTTATCCACTAAGCGTTCTAAATGACTTAAATTCTTAATACTTACACGTAATTGAATCGTTGCGGTATTATTTTTTCCTTGGCGTGCTTCAACACCCATTAAGTTTTTGGTTGCGCCATTTACAATATTCAAGACATCATTCAATAAGCCATTACGGTTATAGCAATAAATTTCAATGTTTGCGACATATTCTTTCGTTGAATTAACTGCTAAAGTATCTTCCCATTCTACTTCTATCAAACGTTGTTGTGTATCTTCACTTTGATTCACATTTGGGCAATCTTTACGATGAATCGAAACGCCTCGACCTTTTGTAATATAGCCTACAATCTCATCTCCGGGCACCGGATTACAACAACCACTGATACGAACAAGTAGATTTTCAATGCCTTGAATGACGATACCACCTTCATGACGGACTTTCATCACATCTTTTTCTTTCTTAGGTGGTTGCTTCAACATCTCTTCCATTTTTTCTTGTTTCTTTGTTTCTTCGCGTTTACGACGCTCATCTTCAGTCAAGCGATTTGCCATCGTTAACGGTGTTACTTCACCATTTCCAATCACGGCATACATTTCATCTTCAGAATTAAAATGATACTTCTCTAGCATTTCTTGAACGTTTGCTTTAGACAATACTTCCTTCAAATTATAATCGAGCGAAACTAATTGTTTTTCAAGTAATTCTTTTCCTTTAGCAATATTAAAATCGCGGTCTTGTTCTTTAAAGAAACGACGTATTTTGTTTTTTGCACGAGATGTGGTCACCATATTAATCCAGTCACGACTAGGACCAAATGAATTACTAGAGGTTAGCACCTCAATGATGTCACCATTCTTCAACTTATAATCTAGCGGCACCATCTTACCATTAATTTTTGCCCCAGTCGTTTTGTTGCCGACTTCGGTATGAACGTTATAAGCAAAATCTAGTGGGCCTGATCCTTGTGGTAACTCGGTGACGTCACCTTTAGGCGTAAATACATAGACTTTATCTTTAAAAATATCGCCTTTTACCCCTTCCATAAAGTCAGACGCATTACTACTTTCATCTTGTAATTCAATTAATTCTCTAAACCAACTTAATTGTTTTGTTTCATTATTTTCTTCAACTTTGTCTGTCTTACCTTCTTTATAAGCCCAGTGAGCGGCTACCCCAAACTCAGCAATTTCATGCATTTCATGCGTACGAATTTGAATTTCAATAGGGTTTCCTTTTGGCCCAATAACAGTCGTATGAAGGGATTGATACATATTAGCTTTTGGCATCGCAATATAATCTTTAAATCTACCTGGCATTGGTTTCCATTTTGTATGAATTGCCCCTAAAACAGCATAACAATCCTTAATGGTATCAACCAAAACACGGATCGCCAACAAATCATAGATTTCTTCGAATTCTTTCTTTTGATCCTTCATTTTACAATAGATAGAATAAATATGCTTTGGACGACCATAGATTTGACCATAAATGCCTAACTCTTCTGTGGCTTCACGAATTTCCTCGACGGTGCCATCAATATAAGCTTCACGTTCATCACGCTTAGAATTCATCAATGAAACAATACGATAATACTGTTGTGGGTTCAAATAGCGTAATGCCGTATCTTCTAATTCCCATTTGATTCTACTAATCCCCAAACGATGAGCAAGAGGAGCATAAATTTCAATCGTTTCTTTAGCAATACGACGTTGTTTATCTTCTCGTAAGTGTTTCAACGTACGCATATTGTGTAAGCGGTCTGCCAATTTCACCATAATAACACGTAAATCTTTTGACATAGCCATCAACATTTTGCGGTGATTCTCTGCTAATTGTTCTTCATGTGATTTATATTTAATTTTCCCTAATTTGGTAACACCATCGACTAACATCGAAACTGTCGCCCCAAATTCTTCGGTCAACTGCTCTAATGTTACATCCGTATCTTCTACTACGTCATGTAAAAAACCAGTCGCCACTGTATAAGGATCCATTCTAAGTTCGGCTAAAATCCCCGCTACTTGAATCGGATGGATAATATATTCTTCCCCAGATTTTCTTACTTGTCCTTCATGTGCTTCCTTGGCAAAATCACTGGCTTTTTTCACAAACGCAACATGCTCTGGGTTCATATATTTTGAAATAAGCTTCATAATGTCGTCGGCTGTTAAATTTTTTTCTTTTGGCATTGGCTTCACTCCCCTTACAATCGTTTAAAAAAAACACACCTAACGTGTGCCTCATCGTGATAGTTTGTTAATATTATAACGATTAATACGTATTTTTTCAATGAAAGCCCACTAATTCCAGGTGATTTTGCCTTTTATTGTGAAAAAAGCAAAAAGCTGATAATGCTAGTAAAGATACTTTCATTATCAGCTACTTCTATTATTTATTGTCCTTGTAATTCTAAATGATAACTTAACGCGCTCAACGCATAAAATGGTGCTGTTTCCGTACGCAAGATACGTGGTCCTAACGCACAAACTTTAGCGCCTCGTGATTCAAATTGGGTGATTTCTTTTGGCGTAATCCCACCTTCAGGACCGAAAATAAAGGCGATTTTTTCACCTGGTTGAATCTCCTTAAAGGTTTGAACTAATTGCGCGTGCTCGCCTTCTTTGGCCGCTTCTTCAAACGCTACTAAGACATGATCATAGTGAGCGAGCATGTTATACATTTCATTGATATCGGCTAACAACAAGACATCCGGTGAAATACTGCGATGTGACTGCTCAGCCGCTTCACGGGCAATCTTTTCAAGACGTTCTTGTTTTTGTAAACGTTTCTTATCATTCCATTTCACAATAGATGTTTTACTTGGGAAACCTACAATATGATGTGCACCTAATTCAGTTGATTTTTGCGTAATTAATTCTAATTTGTCTCCTTTAGGCAATCCACAAAACAACGTCACATCGACAGGTAATTCTGTCGATTGATGGATATGTTCCACAACTTTCATTAATAAGTGATCATCTAATATCTCGGTCACTTCCGCTTTCACAACCACTTCTTCATCAAAAACTAAGTAAGCTTGTTGTTCAACTTTCATACGCATCACTCGCGACATATGATGAAAAATTTCACCGTCAATGGCAATGGCTTGCTCATCTACTTCGCTAATAGCTTTCAGCATAAAGTAACGTTGCATGATTATTCCTCGTCTTTCACAGGTTTTTCAAAGACTAACGCTAACCAATCTTGTTGTTGGAATTTTTGGACTAGTTGGAAACCAACTTCATTCATTTTTTCCATAATGGTTGGTTCTTTTTCTGTAATAATGCCTGACACGATAAATTTACCGCCTTCTGGTAATAACGCCCAAGCGTCTTCAATCATTAATAAAATAATATGCGGTAAAATATTGGCCACAATCACATCTGCCATAATATCAATCCCCTTCAATAAATCGTTAGGCGCAATTTTTACATCTTTAGCCACTGGGTTTAGATCAATATTTTGTTGGGCAGAAGCAACCGCCACTTCATCTAAGTCATATGCGTAGACATCGCTTGCTCCAAAATGTTTCGCTGCAATACTTAAAATACCTGAACCTGTACCGACATCAAGCAATGTTTCGCCGCCACGTAAATAACTTTCTAATGCGTGTAACGTTAAAAACGTCGTTGGATGCGTTCCTGTCCCAAAGGCCATACCTGGATCCATATAAATAATACGCTCATCTGCATGTTTTGGTTCATATGTCTCCCATTCAGGAACAATCGTTAAGAAACGACTAACTTGAATCGGATGATAATATTTTTTCCAGGCTTTTTCCCAATTTTTTTCAGCTACTTCATGAGTCGACACTTCCCCTAATCCAATATTTAGACCGTATTCTGGCAATTTGGCTACCTGTTCTTTGATGATTGGTAATACTTCTGGCAAGAAAATTGTTTCAGGGAAATAAGCAATTACTTGTGCGCCTTGACGAATGTGTTCAATTTCTTCTTTATTGATGTACTCACCAAATCTATCTTCCACATAATTAACTAAATCTTGTGCATCTTCTATTGCCACACCACTTGCGCCAGCTTCCATTAATATATTAGAAATAGCTTCCACAGCTTCGGTTTCTGTTATTACTTTCACTTCTGTCCAGTTCATGTTTGTTTCCTCATTTCTTAATATCTAGGGTATGGCCATTCCGTTTGACCTTGAGATTTAGCTAATTGCTCTGCTTCAATCGCCGCAAACGCGTCTTGATCCCAATATAGTTCAAATACTTCTTGTGTTTCATCTTGTAAGAAGTCCATCAAATCACTTTCACCTTGTGCAACAACTTGATATAAGTATTTAGCAATCGCTGTGATGGTGCCTTGCTTCATTCCTTTTTTGCCGGCATAAGGTAAGACTGCTAGATAATCATCTGGATCACCTGTGAATTTACCTTCTGGTGCTAAAAGAATCGCATCTTCAAATTCAATCACTTCTTCTTCTGATTCAATGCCATCCAAGTCAGCAATCGTCACGCTTTTATTGTTATGTGCATACAACACTACCATCACTTCTACAGTATGGGCCTTGGTATTCCAGTCAATAGCAAAATCATAATCTTGCATTTCTTTTTCTAATTGTTTATCTAAATATTCTAACATGTTCATTTTTTTCATCGTTAAATTCCTCTCTTGTTTCGTCTTACCTATCATACTAGAAAACTGCTCACAACGCTATATATCTATTATATGGTTCTATTGAAAAAATTTATATGACTCTTTGAACGTAACCAAATAAAAACGAAAACATTTAAAATTTCACTACATACAAAAAAGCGCTATAAAGTAGAAGGAAATCTTTTCCCATAACTACTTTATAGCGCGTCTGTCATTTCATGCTTTGATCTATTATACTACTTAAACATCTGTGGATTATTTTTTGAATAATTTATCTAATTCATCTGCTATAAACTGCACTTCTGTTCCAACAATTACTTGATAATTTTTTTCATCAATTTTCTTCATACCTGGAACACCTGAAGATTTTATTTTTGATTCATTAACTAAGTTTGTATCTTTTAAAACTAATCTTAAACGAGTGGTACAATTATCAATTGAAACAATATTATCTTTCCCACCTAAGCCTTCATAGATTGTTGCAGCCATAGCTGAAACACCATTATTATCTCCTTGTGAGCCTGTTTCTTGCTCGACTTCTTTATCTCTACCAGGCGTCATAATATTAAACTTTTTAATTGTAAAATCAAATAAGAAGTAATATAAAACTGCCATGACTAATCCTTGCACTATTAACATCCATGGTTGATTAGCTATTGGATTTCTTAAACTTAAAACAAAATCAATTAATCCAGCACTAAACGCAAAGCCCGCTGTCCAATGAAACAATGCAGAAATTAATAAAGAAATCCCTGTCAATACCGCATGTAATACATACAACGGCCACGCTACAAACATGAATGAAAATTCTAACGGTTCAGTAATTCCAGTAAAGAATGATGCAAATCCTGCAGCTAACATTAAAGAGGCTGTGGCTTTTTTATTCTCTGGTAAAGCATTTCGATAAATAGCATATGCCCCTGCTGGTAGACCAAACATCATCACTGGGAAAAATCCAGCTTGATACATACCAGTAATGCCTTTTTCTCCTGTTCCTCCCAAGAAGTTCCCTATGTCATTAATGCCAGCAACATCGAACCAAAAAACAGAATTTAACGCATGATGCAATCCTGTTGGAATAAGCAAACGATTAAAGAAGCCATAAATACCAGCTCCAAGAGCTCCCATACCAACAATCATTTCACCAAATGCCACAAGGCCACCAAAAACGATTGGCCAAACAAAAATTAAAATAGCTGAAATAATTGTCATAGCTACTGCTGACATAATTGGCGCTAAACGTTTACCACTAAAAAATGATAAGGCCATTGGTAATTTCGTTTTACTAAATCTATTGTACATTGAAGACGCCACTAAACCAGATAAAATACCGATAAAAGCATTATCAATTTTTCCAAATGCTACATCAACACTTTCAACATCAATATGTTTTAACGCTGCTATCGTGTCAGGTGATAATAACTTTGTGATGACCAAAAATGCAACCAACCCACTAAGTGCAGCAGAGCCATCTTTATCTTTTGACATCCCTAATGCTAGTCCTACAGCAAAGATAATCGGTAACTTATCAATAATTGCTAATCCTGCATTTCCTAGAAAAACTGCAACTGTATTTGGATTACCTCCCTGCATCAATGCTGGATCAATCATATATCCTATTCCTACTAATAAGGCTGCTGCTGGTAATACTGCCACCGGCAACATTAACGATTTCCCCATTCTTTGTAAGTATGCTTTCATACTACTTCCTCCTAATTTAAACTTTATTAAACAAATTATTATATTATAAGATATTTAAAAAATCAATTTAGATGCCGAACACCGTTGACTTGGTGCTGCTTCTAACTTATCTTCTATATTCAAATAATTTATTGTTAAATTATTTCTTGTCTTTTTATTTAATTGAGAAATAAATTCTCTACAATATGATTACATAGACCTATCAAAATAAGTATGGTTTTATCTAATTCATCAAAGATTTTTCGCATTAATCTCATCAAAACTTTAGGAAGGAAACTCATGAAGTAAATCGTATAGTTAGTTGGATTTGAAACTATTAGGGTCTCAGTGTTTTCAAGTGAGGTTCAAAAGAATAGGTTACTTTATTACATTAAGTAAGATAATTGAATTTATGAATCTGATTCAAAATAGCGCGTAATTCAGAAAATCTAATTAACTCGTCAAAAGTTGCTGATAAATGTAGTGAAGAATTAGCGATAACATAAATTACTATTAGATAGCTATAAAAAAATCCAGAAAGATTTTTTCTGGATTCTACAATAGAGAAAAGACATGCTTATATAATTAATTCTATAAGTATTTTTCTCATTACAACTTATCAGATAACCAATATAACGGTCAGCTTCAATGATTACTTACCTACTAAAGCTAATATAATCAGTACCACACTTCCTACAATAAGACTTCCAAAAAGAAGTGGATGTTGAAAAAGAAACTCTAAAGCATACATTACAGCAGCAATTATTATCCCAATAATAATAACCCAAGTAATACACCCACAACCTTCTTCCTCATCAGGTACTTCTATTATTTCCTGAAAAATCCTTCCGCCCTTAAGTGCCAAATAATCAAATCCTCTCTTTTATATTAAACATCCGTTTATAATACATTATAATAAAAAAAATAAAATAATAATATACTATTTCAAAAAAAATTATTCAATATTTCTTATCTTATTACCACAAAAATAATTAATAAAAATAGAATTTTAAACCTACATAATCATATAAAAGATTAAAACATTATCCGAAATATTTACATATTAGTTAAAAGCATGGCACTCTTATCATTTTTTACTTTTAAGATGCACAAATTCCCTATCACAATTCCCCTTATGTTTGCTAGTCAAATCTTGTCATATAGCTATGCTATAATGTTACTAAGAATAGATGAAAAGGAGGTCGTTTCATGCAACAACCATTAGCTTTTCGTATGCGACCAAGAACCATTGATGAAGTCTTTGGACAACAGCATCTCGTAGGTGAGGGGAAAATCATCCATCGTATGGTAGAAGCCAAGATGCTGTCTTCCATGATTTTATATGGGCCACCCGGCACAGGGAAAACTAGTATCGCAAGTGCCATTGCTGGTTCCACTCGTTTTGCCTTTCGTATGTTAAACGCCGCTACAGATACCAAAAAAGACCTACAAATAGTTGCTGAGGAAGCCAAAATGAGTGGTACCGTCATTTTATTATTAGATGAAGTCCATCGTTTAGACAAAACAAAACAAGACTTTCTCTTACCTTATTTAGAAAACGGCAAAATCATTATGATTGGCGCAACAACTGAAAATCCCTATATTAGTATAAATCCCGCGATTCGTAGTCGTTGCCAAATTTTTGAAGTAAAACCATTATCAGAAAGTGACATTCAAGCAGCCATCCAGCTAGCCTTAACAGATACAGAGCGGGGGTTAGGTAACTATCCAACACACTTAACACCAGAAGCACGACAGCACTTATCACGAGCGACCAACGGTGATTTAAGAAGTGCTCTAAATGGTTTGGAATTAGCGGTCAAATCAACACATGCTGACGAAGATGGAACGATTCAACTCACGTTACCTGTAATCGAAGAATGTGTGCAACGTAAAGCCTTGACCCATGACAAAAAAGGGGACGCTCATTATGATGTCATTTCTGCTTTACAAAAATCCATTCGTGGAAGCGACGTTGATGCCGCCATGCACTATTTGGCTCGACTAGTAGAAGCTGGCGACTTAGTCAGTATTTGTCGTCGACTGATGGTGATTGGCTATGAAGATATTGGATTGGGTAATCCAGCCGCTGCAGCCAGAACAGTCACGGCGGTTCAAGCTGCCGAAAAATTAGGTTTTCCTGAAGCGCGCATTCCACTTGCTCAAGCAGTCGTAGACTTATGTCTATCACCCAAATCTAATAGTGCCTACTTGGCAATTGACAGTGCCTTAGCGGATATTCGTAATGGGTTTGTTGGCGAAATCCCACCTCATCTCAAAGACAGCCACTACCAAGGCGCTGCTGATTTAGGCCGTGGCATAGGCTATCAATACCCCCACGATACACCTGAATCATGGGTTGATCAGCAATACTTACCTACAGGCATGACCAATAAGCATTACTATGAACCAAAAGTGACCGGAAAATATGAACAAGCACTCGCCCAACGCTATCAATACTTAGAACAAAAGAAAAAAAATCGTCATTAATCTTGTTAAAAAAGAAAATACCGTATTTACAACGTTTATTAAAGGGATTATTAATAGATTAATAGAAATCCCTTTCAATTTTATTTTTATTGAGTATTCTTCATTGCCTGATTTTTTTTTTTATGCTAACATTGTCTTAAGGAAATCTGTAATGTACGCGTCGTTTCACTTCTGTGTTGACCGAACATTTTTAGTATTATATCGGGATTCAAACTGATTAAAAAGAAAACAAGCCTTTTCACTTGGAAGTTTGACGTTTATTCTATGAAACCCACCTGCATTACTGGCGGGTTCAATACTACGAATCGACTAACGGCATGGACGGATTTCTTATTTATTAAAACAATTTCAAGCAATTTGCCCACTAGCAAATTGCTTTTTATTTAAATATCTTTTTCCCTAGGAGCTTATACATGGTAAGAATTTTATTAATTTTCTTAATGATTATGCTAGTCATTATAGGGCTAGTCTTAAAAACAAAAATACCAGCAATCACAAAAATTGCTAGTAATGAACAAGCCAAAATTAAATTAACACAGTTATTCAAACAGCTAGTAAACGCCTTGATGATACTAGCCGTGGTAGGACTTTTATTTGTCTATTTAAACACAAAAGTGAGTGCGTTGCTTTATATTGCAATCATCATGTTAACATCTGCTTATTTCAGCATCATGTTAGCAAAGCAAATAGAGGCAAAATAACAAGGGTAAGTTGGTGATGACAAGTGGATGGTAATCAGTATAAACGTATTTTAGTCGCAGTAGATGGCACAGATTCAGCTGAAAAAGCTTTGAAACAAGGAATCGATATGGCAAAAAAATTCAATGCTGAATTATTTATTGCCCATATCATTGATACAAGGGCCTTTCAAAGTATTTCTTCTTATGATGAAGAAACCGAGCAAATTGCTAGTGCAATGGCCAATCAAACACTTTCTGAGTATGCGATTCAAGCAAGCAAAGCAGGTGTGTCACAAGTAACGACTATCTTACGATACGGAATTCCAAAAAAAGTTTTAGCCTACAACTTAATTGAAGAACACCACATTGATTTAGTCTTACTAGGCAGCACTAATTCAAAAATGTTTGAAAAAATGTTCCTTGGTTCCTTAAGCAATTATTTAACTAAACATGCCACTTGTGATGTGGTGACAATCGATTAGCCTTTATACAAAATAAAAAGCATCTTGCCAAATATGATATTTGGCAAGATGCTTTTTTCATTATTTTTAGCCTATAACATAGAACACACTTGAAGCTTTTTTGGTAATATGGCACGATGACGAAAATTACTCAAAAGCTTGACGTGGCTTCAATTGCTTTATCCTACTATTATCAATTCCTTATTATAATGATTTAGATTCTCATAGCCATCTTCTGTGGCAATAATTAAATCTTCAATGCGGACACCGATATCGCCTTGAATGTAGATACCTGGTTCGATTGAAAAGATGTTGCCTGGTTCTACTACACGATCGTTAGCGGCTGAAACATCTCCTGCTTCATGACACTCGATACCAATAAAATGACCTGTACGATGAGTAAAGTACTCACCATAACCTTTTTCGGTAATATAATCACGCGCTGCAGCATCAATTTCACTAAATTTCACGCCTGGTTTGACCATTTCAATTGCACGTTTATTTGCTTCTAATACAATCTCATAAATGTCACGATGACGATCAGAGACTTCTTTATAAAAGACAGTACGTGTCATATCTGAACAGTAGTTATCTTTTACACCACCGATATCAATAATCACAGCATCCCCTGGCTTAACGCGATCTTCATTCGTTTCATGATGAGGATCCGCTCCATTTGCACCATACGCAACAATCGGTTCAAAGGCCATGCCAGAATTGCCTAATTCTTTGTATATTTCGGCTAATTTTTCAGTCATTTCTAACTCTGTCAACTCTTCTGGTAATAAGTTAATTAATCGTCCTACTGCTTCGTCGTTGTCACGAGAAGCTGCACGCATCAATTCTTTTTCCTCTTCTGTCTTATGAGCACGAACATCATCCATAATTTCAGAGCCTAACACAAACTCACTCACTTCTTTTCCTGTTTGTTGCATTAATGCTAATAAGAACTTGGCAGGCCATATTTTATCGACCCCAATTTTTCCATTTTCTAAATGACTAGCCACTATTTCAATGCCATTATCTACATCATCAATATAGACAATCTCAATCCCTAACGCACGTTTGATTTGGAACATTTTGTTCACAATTAAAGCATGCTTACCATCTTCACGAATGATCAATGCCAATAAACGCTCCCCAGCGTGAATCCATTCAGATGTTAAATAAAAAATAGCTGCAGGATCACTTACAATGATTTGACTAACCTGTCGTTCCTTCATCAATTCTAAGACATTTGATAAACGTTCTTGTTTCATTATTCTTTCCTCCCTTTCTAAATCCGTCCCTTAATTTTATCACAAAAAGAAAAGGACTGTGTCAAAATCGCACAATCCTTTTATATAAATTATATACTTGTTTTTTTATAGTAAACATAACCCGCTAAACAAAATAGGAAACAAAAAACAATAAAAATAGGCACATAAACGGGGTTGGTAATCACACCACCTACAATAATCATGATACTTCCTATAATACCAAATAGTGGACAAATTAATCCTTTGAAGACACTTTTGATTTCTTTAGCTAGATACATACGGATAACCTGAAGATAAAGTACTGGGTAACATACATAGCCAAATACGATTGCAATTTCACTAATATCACTACCAGGGAGTAAATTTAGCTTTTGCGTCACGTAATGAATCAACATCCATACCAACGCCAATATAAGCGATAATACAAAGGATGCTTTAGATAACTTTTTCTTTGGATCGATTTGAGCAATTTTTTTTGACCCTGGCATCATGTTTTTACTAGCTAGCGCTTGAGGCATTCGAATATTTCCCATAGTCAAACCATTAATCACTCCTACAACCGATATCACAACAAATAGTGTAATTAATACCGCTCCTGTCTTACCAAGTAACGCTTGTCCTACTTGATAAATAGCTTGATCTCCCACAGATAAAATATAATCCGATCCTAGAATGTTATTTAATCCAACAAAATATAAGACATACGCCGTTAACACAATGAGTGGCCCAATTAATAGTGCAAGAGGCATATTACGTTTTGAATCTTTTACTTCATGACTAATAGTCGTCGTGATATTCCATCCATCATAAGAAAAGGCTACCGGAGCCAGTGCGGCTAGCCACGCAAAACCTCCCACTGATTTCACTTCCACAGCTGTTTGTGCAACTACATCTGGACGCCAAAATAACCCAAGAATTGCAATCCCAATTAATGGAATTAGTTTAACAAACGTCGTTAACTCCTGAAATTTCCCACCGATTTTAGATGACCAATAATTCATTCCAAAAATAACAACTAAGTACAACGTCCCTACTAAAACTTCCTTTTCTAAACTAGCATCGATACCAAGCATAATAAGTGTATAAACACCTGCTACCCAAGACACAACGACTGTAATAGTTGGCACATATAAAAAGGTTTGAAACCAACCAAACGCACTTGCAACATGACTCGAAACAAATTCTTCATAGTAAGCCACCATTCCACCACTACGATTTGTTCTAATGGCTAATTCAGACAAACTCAAGCTTCCAAAAATAATACTAAAAGCTCCCAAACACAATACGACGACACCTAATGTCACGCTTCCACCTGTATAACGTAAGATATCATCGGCTTTAAAAAATATTCCTGATCCAATACAAATTCCCACAATCATCGTAATTGCAGTCATTAGACCATACTGATGTTGATTTTCTTTCTCCATGACCTGTCTCCTAATTTTATAGATAGGTGAAATTATAACACATATTAGATGGCGAAACAGTATCTTTCATGAAAAAAACATACCTTTAATCCTCAACTTTAATCATAAACAAACTTCGGTAAATATAACACAAGTGATACTTACCATTTCAATTGAGATGTCTTACCTGAATTCTCATATATTAACTCTTTTTGTGAGGCAGGGATGTTCAACTGATAATAAATTGGACCAATATTAGGGTAAAAACCCGCTTTGGTAAATGCCTTATCTTTTAATACATAAGTATACGCAAAAATTTCTGGTTCTTCTACCCCTTCATCAAAGTGAAGCAACGCTGAATCTAATGAGACATTATAAACCGTATGATAAAATTTAATATAGCAAACGGGATCATTTTTTCCTAAATAGTCTAAATGATCCCTCACAACCACTTCTTCTCTCTCATACAGAACAAACGAATTAAGCGCCTCAATGTGTTTTATTTTTGGCGTTATTTTGGTCATCTCATGATTTTTATCACCTACTAGTAAACTCTTTTCAAATTTTTGTGTGACATAAGGAATTTTTTCTATATTATCGAGGTAAAAATGATACCTTTTTACTTTGACCATTATATAAACACTCAAAGATAACATTACTACTAAACAACTACTAATGGTTTGTTTAGCTTGTTTAGGATGACTTTTAATAAAGTATAGCAAGCAAAAAATAATCACAAATAAAAAACACAACATCAACAAAACCAGCCAAGCCAATTGTTGTTTAACAAAAACCTCACCATCTAACCACATCTGAACATCCATCAATTGCCACCTCTTTTCCCTTTGTACTGATAATAAAATTATAGGATGATTAATGAACAAAAGAAACAAAAAAACCTCTAGCGTTATTAGCTAAAGGTTTCAAGTCTTAATTAAAAAACGGATTATGTGCTTGCTCAAAACCAATCGTACTTGGTCCACGGTGTCCTGGGTAGATAGTATAATGCTCTGGCAAAGTGAACAATTTTGTTCGAATACCTGATA
The DNA here is from genome assembly GCF_004792515.1 of Vagococcus xieshaowenii. Classification (NCBI taxonomy): domain Bacteria; kingdom Bacillati; phylum Bacillota; class Bacilli; order Lactobacillales; family Enterococcaceae; genus Vagococcus; species Vagococcus xieshaowenii. The sequence continues at coordinate 1,617,773 of NZ_CP038865.1, forward strand.
ATAACGTATCACTGTCACCTGTAGGTAAATCAGTTCGACCCACACTTCCAGCAAACAATGCATCTCCTGTGACAACAAAATCTGCCTCTGGAAAGACAAAACTCACGCCACCATGAGAATGACCTGGTGTGTATAAGACATCAAATTTCATATCACCGATTTCATAAGAACGCTCTTCTAATTCAACTTCTGCTGGTTCACACACAATACTTGCCATTGGACGTAATCCTGATAGGTTCAATTTATCATCCTGTAGCCAAGCTTGTTCCAATGGATGAACAGATACTGGAATATCATATGTTTGACGTATTTCTTCCAATGCACCAATATGATCATAGTGTGTATGCGTTAATAAAATAGCAACGGGTTGACGACCAATCTCCTCTACTTTTGCTTTGATACGATCCGCATCTTCACCTGGATCAACGATAATCATTGAGTGTTCATTATAAATAAAGTAACAGTTTGCTTCAACTGGTCCAGTTGTCATACCTTGAATTTCAATCATTTAATTAACTCCTTTAATTCAATTTTTCAACTAATTACTCTGATTATAACGCAAAAATCTTAGAGAACCAACCGATTAAACTAGTAAGATGTATAATGTAGAATAATCTCTTTTAGTAATTCCGTACCGCCTACAAACGTTCTTGAATCATAGTATTCGATGAAATCAGGCGTAAAAGTATACAATTGTGCCAAACCAGCATGTGACTCTTTTGAATAGTTGCCCCACGCAAGACTAATCCACGCTTTGTGTCTCTCAAAAATAGTCTTTGCAACATCTGATGGAATCAACAGTGTTTGATTATTTTTTAGTAACACTAATAACTCAGCTTCATTGGATTGCCACGTTTGATAGTCCGCTTCACTTAAATTTAATAATTGCTCTTTTGATAAATCAACTGCCAATTCACCATACTTTTCTCGCGCCTCTTGACCATAAATTTGGTCTTGGTCTATGACCTCTTTTTTGAATGCTTCAAATTTTTGCCTATCACTCATCTCAATCGCTCCTTCTTTTTCTTGAATAAAATCATCCACCAATCGCAACAAATCATCTAACTCCGCTTTTTTTGCTAGCAATGATACACGATGTTCTTTTAATAATGCTAGATAGTCTAAACTTGGATCCTCCAAAACCTTCTGTATTTCCTTAAGCGGTAACCCTAACTCTTTCAAAAATAACAAATGTTGCATCCTCTCAACTTCCGCATGTCCGTATATTCGGTAACCAGACTCATTCACATAACCAGGCTTCAATAACCCAATCTCATCATAGTGACGCAACGCCCTAGCCGTCACCCCCGTCAACTCCGCAAATTCCTTAATCAAATACTCCATACAACCACACCTCCTATCTGACAAATTAAACAATAAACTATGACATAACGTCAAGGTAAAGAACAAAGTGCTTGAGAACGCGTTAAGCTCCGATAAAAATCATTAAATACGAAGAAAATATTAAAAATATTTTTGAGAGTATTTAGATTTTTCTGAGGAGTTGCGTTCAAAAGCCGGATTACACAAAGTGCTTGAATGTGCGTTTATCCCCGAAAAATAATGATAACCATTCAAAAATAGCTTCTCATATTTTTGAAATGGGGAGAATTATTTTCGAGGGGATGCTCATGAAAGCCGAATTACACAAAGTGCTTGAGGTTGCGGTTAACTTCCGAGCAATAAGCGCAGGACGACGAAAATATTACAAATATTTTTGAGAGGCCTGACATATTGCTGAGGAAGTTGCAACCGAAAGCCGGATTACACAAAGTGCTTGAGAGATTGCAACTCTGAAAAATAAGACAGATTGCAAAAAAAGAAGCTGAGTCCCCTCAACTTCTTCTACCTAGTTTCTCTTCTATCTCCGCTGCTACTTCTTCAATCGAACGTTTGTCGGTTGAAATCAGTTGTGCTCCAACTTTTTCAAAGACTTCATGTGCATAGCGCAACTCTTGTTCAATTCGCTCCAAATTAGCGTAGCTACTATCTTCATTCAAACCTAAATAATCTAACCGAGCTTTACGCACTTCCAAAATGGATTCTGGATTACCTACCAAACCAAATATTTTTTCTTTAGGCACATTGAATAATTGCTCTGGCAACGCGACTTCCGGGATCAACGGTAAGTTCGCGACTTTATATGATTTAACGGCTAAATACATACTCAGTGGTGTTTTAGCTGAACGTGACACTCCTAAAATTAAAATATCTGCTTTTTCAAACCCATTGGGATCTTTTCCATCGTCATATTTCTCAGCAAATTCAATAGCTGTCACACTCGATAATTGACGTTCAGGGAGTGTATAAATAGCACCAGGCTCTTCTTTTGAGACTATCCCTGTTTGACTAGTAATTAATTGTGTAAGTGGCGACATTAAATCCACAAAACCAAGACCTGTTCGTTTAGCAAAAGCATGTGCACATGATAATAGTTCTTGGTTAACCAATGTGGCAACAACAATTGCTTTACTCTTGAGCGCCCCTCTTAACACAAACTTCAAATCATCTTCGTGGGTAACAAAAGCAAAACGTCTCACTTCTAACTCGAGTTCTTGATAAAACTGCGCCTCAACTGCCGAAACAATTTTTTGGGCAGATTCGCCAACTGAATCCGAAATAATATAAACCAATACTTTTTTCATGACAAACACCCCTTGCATTCATTCTTAGCAATTATTATACCTAAGTGATTAGCATTTGACTCTAAACTTGCTTATCTTCCTGTTCGTATGACAACAAATCCCCTGGCTGACAATCCAATGCTTCACAAATTTTTTCTAACGTTGAAAAGCGAATCGCTTTTGCTTTTCCGTTTTGTAAAATAGATAAGTTATCCGGGGTAATACCAATTTTTTCTGCTAGTTCACTAGATGATACATGATATTTTGTCATGAGATCGTTCAGGTTTATTTTAATCATTTTTAATTTCTCCTAACTATATCGTTAAATCATGTTCCTCTTGAAGTGCAACGCCTTTTTTAAAAAGCAAATAAAAAATAAATAGTAGACACGGCTCCATAATAAACTCTATCCACTCAGACATTTTACTATTCATATCACTATAGGCTTCAAAATATTGATATAATAACTGATCTGCACAAAAATTAAACACCATAATAGTCAATGAAGAGAGAATAGACAAAATCAAAATACTTTTAAACCTCTTCACATTGATTTGAGTAAATAATCTCCCTTGTAGTGTTGAATGGATAGCCAGTCGAATATTATGGATGGTCATAATAATTAAAGGAAGTAAAATCACTAGCTCAATTGTAGTCAGTCGATTATACGCCGCAACAGGAAACTCTGCAATTTGTTCGGGCGTAATGGACCAACCATACTTATAGCTGTAAAGCGTCTTGATAAATGAGGCGTCTAACACCATACTGTTAGCCGGTCGAATAAAACCATAAAACAACTCACATACAACTAACACGAGCAATATGATAAGTAACCATTTTATTCCGATTAATAGTTTATCCACAATTTTTAAACTAACTTCTTTCATCCAGTTGTTCCTCTTTCTTTTTGGTTACGTGATTAATGTGTTGCTAACATCATCACCGTTGCTAAGGTATTCCCTATAAAATGAATAAACATAGAACAACGCAAGTCTTTTGTACACATATACGTTGCACCTAATACCCATCCTGAACTAGCATAGACTAGCAACGCCGGGGTGAACGACGCTTCATGCAATAACCCAAAAACAAGCCCCGAAAAAAAGACGGCTAAAACATTCATGTAGTTATTTTTCACATTAAAAAAATAATTAAAGAAAAAACCTCTAAAAATATATTCTTCTGTAATGGGTGCAAACACACAGGTCATTAAGGAAATCGTAAGAGGAATGGCTCTAAAACTTTCTTCAATTAATTGTTGATTCTCAGGTGAATCATTCATTGGAAACAATCCCTGAATAACATAATCTAAAACAAAATAAGCAACCAACATAACCAGTGTCACTATTATTTTTTTCTTTTTGCTTACAACAGATTGGCCAAACTGATTGGGGTTATGCTGCTCTAGCTGTTTGCGATAACGAATAACAAAAAATAATGCCACTAAAATCGTCATAACAACCATCGCTTGAAACGCTTGATAATCCGTCATAACTGCTGGGAAATCTACATCTCCCTCAGCCAAAATAATTGGAATTTCAGCTATCGTCATGACAATAAAGAACAAGCCTATAAAGAAAACACTTTTAATATAATGAAGAATCCCATATCCTATCTGCTTAACGCTCATTACTAACACTCCTTTAAAAAACGGACTTTAAATTACCGTAATCTTACTTTGATTTCTAATAATTGTCAATTTCAATTACCGAAAAACAATAGCGATTTTCCTATTGGATTCTTCTATACAATGAAAAAAGCTATAGAAATACGCTCAACTAATAGCGATTCTATAGCTAGTTGTGATAGATAATCTTTATTCAGTTACAGCTTCTTCAGCGTCAATTTCTTCTTCAACACGTGCTTCGCTTACTGAAGCAATTTGGTCTTCCAAATCACCTAATAAGTCAAATTCACCTTTAATGGCTAAATCACTCAACACGATACTTTGACCAATTTCTAAATTAGAAACATCAACTTCAATCGTATCTGGTAATTTATCTGGCATTGCAGAAACACGAACAGTAAATAAGTCTTGTGTTAACACGCCACCTTTTTTAACGCCTTCAGGTGTCCCTACTAATACAATTTCAGCTTCAACTTCTTGCGCTTCTTTCATATCAACAGCTAAAAATTCAATATGATAAATCGTTTGCGTAAAGGTATCTTTTTGAACACCACGGATTAGCGTTGGTATTTTTTTACCATCAATTTCTAAATAGTAAACGGCATTAATACCATTGTCTCGTACTAATTTAATGAAGTCTTTACCATCAACACTTATCGCTTCACTCTCCATCATCTTACCATAAACAACAGCTGGAATAGCGCCTTCCAAACGAATACTTCTTTTAATCGAACGTGGACGTAAAGCTCTTTCTTCAACTTTTAATAATGCTTCCATAACTATTCCTCCATTCGGTGCTTAAACACCTTTTTATAAACATTCCTACATCATTAATGGTACGACAAGCGCCTTCAATAGTCAAATAATACCCCTTTTGCATACAATTTACGTACAATCTTGACGGGTTAAACTTTCAATCATCCGGTGATTAAAGTAGAATAGACAGTATAAAACAACTCAAGGGGGACAATATGAGGACCTTATTGCCATTCGTCAAACAATATAAAAAAGAACTTATTCTCGGACCTTTTTTCAAATTATTAGAAGCCGTTTCTGAATTACTATTACCTCTTTTCATGGCTAAATTAATTGACCAAGGGATTCGATCAAACAACTTAACTGAGGTGTACCACTATGCCTTTATCATGCTCATAATGACACTAGCCGGCCTAGCCTGTGTGATGATTTGTCAATACTACGCATCTGTTGCTTCACAAGGATTCGGAACAGAGCTACGCGAAGCACTCTACAAAAAAATCAATCAATTCTCCTATAAACAACTCGACGACTACGGTGCTGACACCTTAGTCACTCGAATGACTAATGACATTAACCAACTTCAAAATGCGTTAGCCATGCTCATTCGACTTGTTATTAGAGCACCCTTTTTAAGTATTGGTTCTGTTATTATGGCTTTTTACATTCATCCAAAAACAGCTCTGATTTTCTTAGTCACGTTACCTATTTTCTTCCTCCTACTACTTGTATTAATGAAGAAAACTATTCCTTTATATAAAAAAGCCCAAGCAAAAACCGATGAGCTTAACCGTACGCTACAAGAAAATTTAATGGGTATTCGTGTCATCAGAGCTTTTGCTCAACAAAGCAATCAAACCAAACGTGTCGCTACTAATAGTGATGAACTTGCGGCTACAAGTTTATCTGCCATTAAAATTTCAACCCTTCTTAACCCACTAACAACCTTCATTATGAACATTGCCATTCTATTGTTACTTTATTTTAGTGGCAAAGAAGTCAATATTGGGAATTTACAACAAGGAGAAGTTGTCGCATTAGTCAATTATTTAATGCAAATGTTATTAGCCTTAATCGTTGTGTCTAATCTGGTCGTAATTTTTACCAAGGCCGCTACATCAGCTAATCGCGTGACGGATATCCTAGATTTACCAATTGAAGAAGAACTTGGTAAAAGGACACATGAGACGATCATCGACACACATCAACCAGTTGTATTATCAGTAGATCAGCTATCCTTTCAATATCCTAATCAGAATGGTTGGACGTTAACGGATATCACATTCAAAGCTAACGTAAATCAAACACTTGGGATTATCGGTGCAACCGGTAGTGGGAAATCTAGTTTGGTGCAATTATTACCTCGCTTTTATGAGTGGCAAAAAGGACACATTCACTTGTTTAATCAAGACATCACTTCACTTAATTTAGACACCCTAAGACACCCTATCCGACTAGTCCCTCAAAAAAGTAGTCTCTTATCCGGAACGATTCGTAGCAATCTTTTGTTTGGAAAAAATGACGCCACGGAACAAGACATGTGGGAAGCGTTAAATATAGCCCAGGCTAAAGAATTCGTTGAACAATTACCTGAACAACTAGACGCCCCTGTCAGTGAAAAAGGCGATAATTTCTCAGGTGGACAAAAACAACGACTTGCTATCGCACGAGGTTTGATTGCCAAACCTGCTCTTTTAATACTCGATGATTCGTTAAGTGCTTTGGACTATAAAACAGACTTGCAATTACGCCAAGCCTTGAAACAACAATTACCAAACACGACACTTATCATTATTTCACAACGTGTTCATTCGATTAAACAAGCCGATCATATTCTTGTAATGGATAACGGTCAGATAGTTGGACAAGGTAATCATCAGACACTACTGAACGACTGTGCAACTTACCAAGCGATTGTGGCCTCACAAGAACAGACAAAGGAGGAAGCGTCTTATGAATAATGCAACCTCTCAACAGTTTCTTACTTATTTGAAACCTTACAGGAAACATCTCATGGCCACATTACTACTTGGAATAATTGGCGGTGGTGCGTCTGTCTGGATGACTTATTTAACAGGACATGCGATTGATCAAATGATTGGCGTTGATCAGGTCTATTTTTCTCAGCTTTATCCTATCATGCTCTATTTTGCACTTGCTGTCTTACTCGCTACTATTACTCAGTGGTTAGTTCAGCGATTAGCTAACTATATCAGTTATCAAGTCGTTGCTTCTTTGAGAAAAGAAACATTTGATAAATTAAATCATTTGCCGATTAATTATTTTGATACTCAGTCAATTGGGGATATTACAAGTCGGTTTACTAATGACTTAGACTTAGTGGCAGATGCATTAAGTGCCATTTTTACAAATATTTTCTCAGGAATGACGATTGTCATTATTTCACTAATTACCATGTTCAATCTTAATATTCCTCTAACTCTTGTTATCTTACTTGCAACACCTTTTATGTTTGCTACCACTTGGATAATTGCACAAAAAAGCCAACAACGCTTTACCGAACAACAACAACTAGTCGGTACTATCTCTAACTACGTAACAGAACATGTGACCAATCAAAAAGTGATTAAAGCTTATCAATATGAAGAACAGGTACAAGCTAGCTTTAATGAAAAGAATCAACGACTTAATGTGATTGGACAAAAAGCTCAATTTGCTTCTTCTCTAACTAATCCTTTATCACGCTTCATTGATCACTTATCATATATTGCTTTAGGATTAGTGGGTGGTTACTTTATTTTGAACGGATCAGAACAATTGACGGTTGGTTTATTAAGTAGTTTTATCATTTACTCGTCTCAGTTCACTAAGCCTTTCATTGAACTTTCAGGTATTACCCCTCAAGTTCAATCAGCACTTGCGGGACTAAGTCGCGTCTTTCAAGTAGTGAACCAAACCGAAGAGCCTGATGATTCACAACTACCTAATGTACCAACGAAAATAAATGGCGCCATTTCATTTGAACAAGTCTATTTTTCTTATCAACCCGAGCGACCATTGATTGAAGCCTTTGATTTAGAGGTCGCTCCTGGGGAAACAATTGCCATTGTTGGGCAAACAGGGGCTGGCAAATCGACATTAGTTAATTTGTTAATGCGCTTTTATGAACCACAACAAGGTAGTATTCAATTAGACGGCGTACCTATTAACACGTACCAACGTGATAGCTTACGTCAATCATTTGGAATGGTCCTTCAAGATACTTGGCTGTTTGACGGCACAATTCGTGATAACTTGCTTTTAGGACAACCTCAAGCTAGTGAAGAAGAAATTCAACACGTACTTAAAGAAGCAAAAATAGATCGATTCATCTCATTACTACCGCAACAATTAGACACGGTGATAGGCCATCACGGTATTAGTATGTCAGAAGGGCAACGACAACTACTAACCATTGCGCGAACTATGTTAGCCAACAAACCTATGCTCATCCTAGACGAAGCTACAAGCTCGGTTGATTCATTGACCGAACAAGCCATCCAAGAAGCCTTCTTAAAATTAATGAAGGGGAAAACATGTTTTGTCATCGCTCATCGCTTAGCAACTATTAAAGAAGCTGATCGTATTCTCGTCATGCATCAAGGTAGCGTAGTAGAAATCGGTACACATGATGAACTATTAGCCATTGATAACGGCTACTACCAACAGCTATACAATGCTCAATTTGTGGAGGAAGCTTAATGACGTCAACAACCATAAATCTAAGAAAAATAACCCACAATGATCATTCTTTTATCAAAAAGTTATTAACAAATCCCAACTTAATGATGACTGGTTGGGGCAAAATATTTACCGAAGATGATGTTCATCTGTGGATAAATAAGATATTAACAGGTTATCAACAAGACGGTTTTAGTTACTTTTTAGTCAGCTCTGCTATATCAGAACCTATCGGAATAGCAGGATTGATTAGTACCACAATCCAAGGACAAGATTATGTTGAAGTCGCCTATATTATTGATGAACCTTTTCAAGGAAAAGGAATAGCGACAATCGTAGTTAAACAATTAATTACTGAAGCTTTTACTACATATAACTTGTCCGAATTAGCGATTCAATGTGCTCTTCATCATACCGCTTCTCAACGAGTTGCCCAAAAATGTGGTGCCCGATTTGCCTTTAATTATGAAAGATCACAGCATGACCAGCTTGTTCCCTATCACGTCTATCTAATTCATCCTGTAAAATTAAAAAGATGATTCGAAATATTATGTTTCGAACCATCTTTTTTCAAATATTTTATAAACTTGCTTTCCATGCTTCAAAATTTTCTCTTAAACGTAAAGGTAAAGAGGTATTGGTTAAATCACTTGCTTTACCAAAGGCAATTTCACCAGCTATTTGACCTACTTCAACTGCATCAATATATTCTGGGCTTTGATAGATAGGATGACGTGTGCGGGTATTTATTGGGCCTAAGTTAATGTCATTGACTCTGACACCACGTTCATCTTCAACTGAGAACACTTGGCGTAGCATTAATTCCGCAGCATTTGCAACTGAAATTGGGCCAGAATGTGGCACAGGTCTTACAGATGAAAGCCCCACAATCATAGAATAACTACCACCTGGTTCAATGGCAGGAATGAATGTTTTACCCACGATGAAGTGAGTCGTTAAACTACTATTAATTAAATAGTCCCAATGATCTAAAGATAAATCGACTAATTTGTCACCTTGCCACCAGCCAAATAATGAAGACACCATGCCATCAATTTTGCCAAAGGTTGCAATAATTTCATCTCTCACACGAACCGCATCCGCTTCGTCTGAGATATTCCCTTCAATAAATACGACTTTCTCATTATTAGGCGCAATATACTCACGAGCTCGTTCTACTTTTTTAATATTTCTAGTAGGAATAACTACGGTTGCTCCATTTTGAGCAAACCATTTCGCAATTCCTTCACCAACGCCACCGGTACCACCTGCTACTACAACTACTTTTCCTTCATACATGTCAATTTCCCCCTCTATTAAGCCTCTCTAGATAAAATAATTTTTCCTGGTTGACGATTTTCTTCAATCATCTGGTGTGCTTCTTTAGCACCCTCAAGAGTAAATGGTAAAACATAGCCATTTTTAATCGTCAAACCATATTGTTGATAAAAACTAAATAGTGCTGGCATCGCAATACTATTAGTCATTTCAGCCGTTCTTGATAAAAAGACTCTTTTCACATCTGGTCGTAAACTTGGGTCTGGTAATGTCGTCATCCCCATATAAGTAGCATGTTGTTTAGCCAAAGTTAACGCAGTTTTTTCTCCGCGATTAAACAATGACGCATCAATGACAAAATCTGCTTGTCCCGCATATTTAGCCACTTGTTCGCTATCTGAATAATCAATAAAGATATCCGCACCTAAACCTAACACGTAGGCACGATTTCTTTCACTTGCTGCTGCGATGATTGTCACATCAAAAGCTTTCAATAATTGGACTAAGTAACTTCCCACACTACCAGAAGCACCAATGACCGCTATTGTTTGATTCGGTTGAATATCATAAAAACCACCATGTAAGCCCCAATAAGCCGTCGAAGCAGTCCCAGAAAAACCAGCGGCTTCATCTAAAGACATGCCTTCTGGAATTTTAAAGACATTTTGGTGACTTAATGCAACATATTCTGCATAACCACCACGACCGGGTTTCCCAATCACTTTATCCCCAATAGCTAAACCTTCAACTGGTTGTTTCATTGCCACAACCTCACCTTGTACTTCGCTACCTGGAATCCAAAAATGATCCAATGGACGACCACCACTCATGGCACCACTACGAAACATCGTATCAACAGGATTAATTCCCGCACGTTCAATCTTAATTATCACATCATGTAAATCACTCATCGCTACCTTGACCAATCGTTCTTCCAATACCTCGACACTTCCATAATGGTCAAAACCAATTGCGTTACCTTCTATATTAGTCATGATTATTTCCTCCTGCTAATTCATTCTGTTGTTCTAACAACTTACTTAATGTAAGTGTACACCTAATGAGTGTTTTTTACAAAAAATATGCTTTTTTTAGTACAACTACTTGTCAAACGATCTTAGTTATTATCAAGTCAGAATGAATATGTTATGATAAGAAAATGAGTTTTCATTATATTTTTCAGTAAATTTAGGAGGTTTACATGTATCATTATTTAAATAAAGAAGATTGGATTGGTAATTGGAAGAATAATCTATTCGCTGGATTAGTATCTGCCGTTGCTATCTTACCTGAAGTCATTGGTTTTTCTATTCTAGCAGGCGTTCATCCGTTTACATCTTTGTTTGCTTCTGCTGTCACTTTACTTGTCATTACACTAACAGGTGGACGTCCGGCTATGGTATCTGCCGCTGCAGGTTCAATGGCACTAGTCATGGCACCGCTTATTAAAGAGCATGGCATTCAATACATGATTGCCGCAACACTTCTTACCGGTCTTTTGCAATTAATTCTTGGGTATCTCAATATCCACAAATTAATTCAATTTATTCCCAAAACCGTCATGTACGGTTTCGTCAATGCCTTAGCGATTCTTATTTTTATGTCACAAGTCCAACAATTACCTGGTCGAAATATGGCCACGTACATCATGGTTGCTCTTACCGTTGGCTTAATGTTTCTTATTCCAAGAATCACAACTGCCGTGCCACCTGCTCTAATTATTATTATCTTAATGACAGTTGCTTCGTTTATCTTTAAAGGAGACTTGCAACTAGTTGGAGACTTAGGCGACATGAGTGCCACTGCACCATCACTTGCTTTACCCGGCGTGCCACTGACATTGGAAACATTTTTAATAATCACTCCACCTGCAATTGCCTTGACGTTAGTTGGCTTAACAGAATCACTTTTAACAATCCCTATTGTGGATAAAATGACTGATTCACCTAGCCAGCCTAAACAAGAAGTTAAAGCACAAGGCTTAGCCAATATCTTAGTCGGATTATTCGGTGGACCTGCAGGATGTGCAATGATTGGACAAGCTGTCATTAATGTCAAATCTGGTGGACGTAGCCGCTTATCAACCTTTGTCGCAGGTTCTACCTTATTAATATTCTTATTTGTCCTAAAAAATCTGATGGTTGAAATACCAACGGCCGCACTCATCGGCATTATGATGGTCGTAGCCTATGATACCTTTGATTTTGAGAGCCTAAAACTTATCACAGACAAACGTTGGGCTGAACTAGCCATTTTGATTTTAACCGTCGCTATCATCGTGTACACACACAATTTAGCACTCGGTATGATTATTGGTGTTATTCTATGTGTGCTAGCCTATAAACTAAAACTTAAAACCTTAACATTTGAAACAAACGAGCAAACACATACCATTAAAGGCCCACTATTCTTCGCCTCTCGAAGTGATTTAACCAATTACATCGACCAGTTACCTTTAACTAACAACACAACGATTGATTTAAGCGAGCTAATCATTTTGGACGATGCTTCAAACAAAACCGTTGAAAGACTCTCAAAAAAAATGAAACAAGACGCAGTAAGTATCATTACACACTCTTCCAAATAATAATAAAAAACCATTCTCATATGAGAATGGTTTTTTATTTATCCACATAGCTGTGGGTATTTAACTATTTACACGACAATTGACGATAGCGATCATACCATAGTTCGACATAACTTTGTGAGAAAGGACCTTTTTCATTGTTGATCCAATCCACCAGAATTTTGACATTTTCTTTAAGAATAAAGTCAATTTCTGGTGGGTAATTCATTTGTTTACGATGCTCTTCATACTCGTCAACGTCTAATAAGCGCTTCTCTCCATCTGGAAACACCTTAATGTCTAAGTCGTAATCAATGTACTTCAAGGCCTCTTTATCTAAAACATAAGGAGACGCTAAATTACAATAATACGACACGCCATTCTCTCTAATCATGGCGATAACATTAAACCAAAACTTCTCATGGAAATAAACAATTGCTGGTTCACGAGTGACCCAACGTCTGCCATCAGATTCGGTGACAAGTGTATGATCGTTCACACCGATTAATGAATGCTCGCTTGTCTTTAGTACCATGGTATCACGCCATGTTCTATGTAAATTACCGTCGTGTTTGTAGCTTTGAATGGTTATGTATTCTCCTTCTTTAGGAACACTCATCATTTCGCCCCTACTTTCTCCATTAAATGGTTAGGGTGTGCATTTACACCGGTATCGTAAATATTATATCATACCTTTTAGTCATACCGTAAAATAATTCTAATAGAATATCATTTTATCTTCAAAAAAACATTCATTCTTCATCAAATACGACGAAAAATGAATGTTTACCTAAAAATCAATTATTCAGCTACTGTCACGTCACCAGAAACTGATGCGCCTTCCATTGCTAAATCAGCTGATTCTTTATATTCTGCTTTAGAGAATGTAATATTTCCTTCAACGTTTGCACCGTTTAACACAAAACCGTTAGCGTTCACTTCGATGTCGCCTTTAACTGTTCCGTTCACAATATTGAAGTTTTCTGAGTTGATTACCATTTTTGGTGCTGTTAAGGTGAACTCACCTGTGACAGTATGGTTATCATCTTGTGTATATAAAGCTAATTTACGGTAGATATCTGAAGCTTCGTCACCTTTATTATGGAACTCGCCATCAACTACTAAATCTGATTCAAACGTTAAGTCTTTAGTTGCTGCTACAATCCAGTTACCATCAGCTGATAAAGCTTTCGCAATAACTTCTGGTGAGTCACTGATTGATGCTGATGTGACAACTTCTGCTTCACTTGATACCGCTGTTGAAACAGTCGTAGATTCTGAATTTTTTTCTTGATCTGATGTGCATCCAGCTAAAAAGCCACCTGCTAACATTAATGATGCTGTAAGTGTTACTAATTTGATTGATTTCATTATAATAGTCACTCCATTCTTTTTGATTACATTGTCATCATACCAAATTGTGAAATATAATTCAAACTTTTTAAGATAATTTGTTATTTTTACCACTTTAATCCCCTATTAATGTACACAAAACTCAACTTATAGCTAACAACCCCCTTCACAAAAAAACACATTGAACGGCTGTTTATTTCACAAAAACAGCTATTCAATGTGTTTTTTAAAACCTATTTTCTCAATTAATATAGGGTTATTCTCAATTAATATAGTTGGCTTTCTTTAGTAATTGATTCATCTTTTCTTGTGGTTTCGGTACCGCAAGTTCTTTAAACGTCTCAGGAGTTATCCACACGTGTTTGTCTGTCTCTTCAGCGATTAATGACTGATTTTTACGACCGTACGCAATTAACACATGCCATTTTAGATGACTAAATACATGCGTTATCTCGCCAACAGGTTGCTTTTGCCAGACAGCTTCTGGATACTCTCTTTGTAGCGTCTTCAACAAGCTATCCGTTTCACTTGCAAGTACGCCTTCAGCTGTTCCTTGCCATTCCTGATGATAGCGCTCGTAGTCTTCTTTTGATACTTCTATCAGCGGGAATGTCCACAGATTGGCTAATAACCCTTCACTTGGACGTTGTATCATCTCGAACTGCCCTTGATTATTTTCCTTTGCTAATGCTAGATAATACTTGTGGGTAACTTTTATTTTCTTGAGTTTCACAGGATAATTCTCTTGTGTACCTTGTTGATAAGTCAAACAGAATGACTGTAATGGACATGCCTCACACTTAGGCTTAGTTGGTGTACAAATACTTGAACCTAAATCCATTGTCGCTTGATTCATATCACCCGGGCGAATAGGATCTATCACATGACGAACCACAGCATCAAAGTATTTCAACGTCGATGGCTTGGCAATGTCTTCACCGATGCCAAATAATCGACTAAAGACACGCATCACGTTCCCATCCACAGCAGGTGCTGGCTCTTTGAACGAAATACTTGCAATCGCCCCAGCTGTATAAGGGCCAATCCCTTTTAACTGTTTCAATCCTTCAGACGTTGTGGGAAACTGACCGCCGAATTCTGAGACGACTTGTTTGGCAGCAACTTGCATATTACGCACACGCGAATAATAGCCTAAGCCTTCCCAAGCCTTCAACAACTTATCTTCCGGTGCCTCGGCTAAATCTTGAACTGTTGGGAACCACTCCATGAAGCGTTGATAATAGGGAATTACCGTTGCCACTTGCGTTTGCTGTAGCATAATCTCTGAAACCCACACACTGTATGGCTCTTGATTCACTCGCCATGGTAACAGACGCTTCTCTTCATCATACCATGTCAAAAACGCCGAGCGAAATGCCGCAACTTTTGCCGGTGTCCAAGTCTTCGTATATTGTTCTATCTCTTCATTAAATTTAATCTGTTGTTTATTCATCTTCTAGCTCTTTCGTAACGATAAATTGTTTAATCAGGTCGTAATCAAATCCTTTACGCATTAGGCCCTGCATCGTTTTTTGTTTACGATCAAATGGTTCAAAACGAGCATTCTTACGCCATAATTTATCGCCTTCTTTATTTAGTAAGACTTCTTCTTGATCGACATCTTTCTCAAGTGTAATCTGGGCAAGTACAGATCGGCTAATTTCTTGGCTGAAGCCTTTGGTCATTAAGGTTTGTTGTAATTTTTGTTGTTGCGTTTGAAAAGTTTTATTTTGGTTTTTGCGAATGGTTTTTTCGGCTAATTTGCTTGCGACTTCTTCTTGCTTGCTCACTGTGTATAACATCAGCGCCGCATCGGCTACTTCTGGCTTAATCCCTTTTTGGCGTAGTTTTTGTTTCAAGACAGTTGGGCCTTTATCACTCAAACGCATTTGTGTCCGGACAAAACTCTCCGCATACATCTGATCATCGACCAACTTGACCTCTTGCAAGCGTTCAATGATGGCTGAGATATCCTGCGAATTAATTTCTTTTTCCTTCAAGTAATCACGAACTTCTTTTTCAGTTCGCAACTGATAACTTAAATAGTTCAAACTCATTTGATACCCTAAGTCTTGTTGCCCTGCTTGCTTAATCTCCTCCACAAGCTCTGGAGAAATCTCTTGGTTTTTCAACAGGCGATAACGTACGAGAATATCTTCCGAGACTAAAAGTGATTCACCTGTGGATAAGCTAATCGTATAACCCGGTCCTTTTTCTTTTAGGACATTTTTTACCGTAATCATCTTCACACCTTCTTTACAAAAAAACTAGAGGACATCACGATGCCCTCTTGCTTTTATTCATTCTATTATAACACAAGATACATTCCTAACAGTTCAAAAATCTCTTTTCTTTGCACGTCCTTATTACGTTTACAAATCATATCTGCCACGAATTCACAGAGCATTTGCTCTTTAAACGCTCGACAATCCATTTTAATAAACGCAATATTTGACATGCGAAAGCGGTGAAGGAACTGACGATTCAAAATAAATAATTGCTCTTGAAACTTATTATAAAGCACATCATCATCATAAAATAATGACATCATAAGCTGAAGATAATAAGAATAAATAGATAAGTTATACACAATACGTTCTTCAACATAGCGCACCTGTACAGGAATAATGAACTTCAAGTCTTGGTTAATAATAATGAGGCTCGTCGATTGATTAGCTACCAAACGACACGAGACGACTTTAGATGAAGGCTTCAAATTAATCCACGCGGACATGCCATCGTGCATCGTCTTGAATTGTCCCATTACCACATTATTCGTAATAATAGGTAAACTTCGATTACTTCCACCGATTGCATGCGCACAATAAGCAACTACGCGCTTATTCGTCAATAAACTCTGAACCTGAGCGCGCTCCTTCAATTCACTAATTGGCTCATGAATCAAGTGACAGTTACCATCGTTTTCAATGACTAAATAACAATTTTCCCCTTCAAATAAACATTCTAACAGCAACATTGTTTCAGGTTTAATCTTGTAAGAAATATCATGACTCGTCACTTCTTTGAGTAACGCTGTCAATTTCTCTTTAGATACTAATAACCAACCTAAGTCTTGTACGTGTTCATTTCCTTTCATGTTAGCGCCTCCTAAAATAATCTGATCTGCAACAAATTAACCTCAAAGCATTTAACATTTAATGTTCATTTTTTACAAACAGTTTAACATATTTCTATCTAAAAGTGAGCGTTTTCATGGTTTTTTCGTTGTTTTGTCACACTTTCTTCGATTTATGTTTTCGCACAAACTATGACGAGATTTTATACTAGCCATACAACCGGTTGAATCACGCATAAAGGAATGTTGACAAATGAATACACACCTAACAGAGTATTTTGACCACTACGAACCGATGATTTACGGTGTCTTGAAATCACTAACGATTCACCGCTATCACCCACACTATGAAGATCTCGTCCAAACCTCTCGCCTCTTATTGTGGGAATTACTCGTACAGACCGATGACTTACCGCAAACAGAGCAAGAACGTTACCAATTAGGTGGCTATCTCTACCAACGCATTCGTTGGCGCATAATTGACTTATTAAGACGAGATAATCAATACGCTGGCCATGTAGATATCTACAATCCTATCGAAGAGATGACGGAAGTGACGGATTTACCTAGCCGTCCAGAGATTCCCTCTGTTGAATATCTCTTAACTCATGAATGGCAACAATTACCACCACATTTACGAACTTACTTGATTGCCACCGTTGATTACCAACTAACCATTACCGAAATCGCTAAAAACCTTAACGTCTCAAGACAAACACTCTATACGTGGCGCAAACAATTACAACAACATTTAAATAATTGGCAAACCACTTGACACATTTCTCTACTCAAACGTTCTTATAAATGTAAGCAGACGTCGCTTAACAAAAACAACCACGAAAGGAAGATGAATCATGAAAAAATGGGAAAGTTCTACGTTAGATGTTTACTTTGATGTTGAAGGAGAGGAAAAATCACAAAAAGTCAGCTTCAAAAACTTAATCGAATCACCAACCGAAGAAGACATCATTACCTTTGGCCAAACAATGGCAAAATTATCACCTGAACAACAGACCTTAAATTCAAGTGTCATTATCTCAAAAAGCCGTGTTATCGGTTAAAAAGAAAGGAAGATAAACCATGAAAAAATTAAGAATGAACTTTACAAACGCTGAGGAAACAATCTCTACCCTAACATACGCTAATTGTCATCAAAACTTAACAGCCGAAGAAATCCAAGAAGCCATGGCGACCATTGCTGAACTAAAATTAATTAGTAAAGGCGGCATCTTACAATACGAAATCCCTCAAAGCGCTAATTACATCGAAACAACTGTCACTGAAATTTTTTAATCCCCGCTAAGAAGCGCTGTGAGATCATCGCAGCGCTTTTCTTTCATCTTAAAGGAGATGAGCTCATGCTAGAATGCTCACTAAATTTTTTACACCTAATCTTTGGACACTCGCTTGATTACCTGCTTCTCTTATCAGGCTTCATGCTTCAACACTTGTTCACCTGCTTTGTTAGTCAGCTAGAAGCCCAGACTTTCTCAATCAAGCAGGCAAAAAACATTCTCCTACAAAAAATCACCATCTTCGTGATTATTTCACTAGCACATGGCATTGATTACTTATTAGGAAAAAACGACTTACTAAGAAATACGACGATTTGTTTCTATATCGCACACGAAGCCATCCAAACATTAGAAAACGCCACACATCTACACGTCTTAATCCCGATTAAATTAAAAGAAGCGATTAAACACTTACTTAAACTACAGGAGGACGAATCCAATGACTAATTACCAACTCTCAACAGAAGGCTATCAATTCATCAAACAATGGGAAGGCGAACGCCTACAAGCTTACCGGGATCCCGCTGGTGTCTGGACGATTGGTGTCGGACATACTGGACCCGTCAACGGCCAACCAATCAAAGCCGGCTTAACCATTACCGCCAAACAATCTGAACAACTACTACAAACCGATATTCACACACACACCCAAGTACTCAAACAAGTCGTTACCGCACCCTTAACCCAGCACCAATTCGACGCACTCGCAAGCTTCTGCTTCAACTTGGGCCCTAATATCATTAAAGATGCCGCACTCCTTCAAGCCATCAACCGTCAAGATTGGCTAGAAACAACTAACCAAATGTCCCGCTACGTCCACGCCGGCAATGTCGTCTTACAAGGACTCGTTAACCGCCGACAAGCCGAAATCCAACTCTTCATGAAGAACCTAACCACTAGCAACTGGCGCAAGGAAACCGGCACCTTCACACTCAATACAGCCATCAACTTACGCACACAAGCAAACACCAACGCCAGTATTATCGCCACCTTACAACCCAAACAAGCCATCAAATACGATGCCTACCTAATCGAAGCCAACGGCCACGTCTGGCTTCGCCAACCACGAGATAACGGCTATGGCTACCTTGCTAGCGGACAAAGTAAAAACAATAAACGAATCAGCTATTGGGGGAGCTTCAGCTAACCGCCACCAAAGCATTAATTCAAAAAAAGGAGCTGTGACAGATTTTTGTCACAGCTCTCTTTTTATCTCCAAATAAAAAGAGCTAGACATAACGTCTCGCTCTTCTAAGTATCACTATTCCACTTCTAACTGTTCTTTCAATAACGTTGTTACACGCGCTAATTCATCATCACCAATAATTTGGTAAGAAACGCCACCAATCATATCCCCTGTTCCTTGTAACTGATCAGAAGTCATTGAGCCAAATGATGATGAATACTTAGATTGTAAATCTAATAATTGATCCCATGTAAGATCCGTTGCGACACTATTTTGTAGTAACTTCAAGATATCATTGTAGTTCGTTAAAGTATTGAAGCTTAATGCTTGCTTCAAGATAGCTGTAACAACCTTACGTTGACGATTTTGACGACCATAGTCCCCATTAGGATCATCATAACGCATACGAATGTACGCCAGTGTTTGTTCCCCATTCATGTGATTCACACCAATTGGGAAGCTATAGTTATCCTGTGTGAATTCAATATCATTATCAACATCAATACCACCCACGATATCTACGACTTGTTTCAATCCACCCATATCCACGGCCACATAATGGTCAACCGGAATATCTAATAAATTCTCAACTGACAACATTGACATCTCTGCCCCACCAAACGCGTACGCATGGTTCAACTTATCAATTGTATCATGGCCAATAATCGCTGTGTACGTATCACGAGGAATACTTACTAAGGTTGACTTCTTCGTATTAGGATTAAGTGTCGCAATCATCATCGTATCCGAACGCCCTTGCTCCACACGACCTAAATCTCCCGTATCAATCCCTAACAACAGAATCGAGATAGGATCACCCTTCTTCGTCTGCGCAGCCTTATCACGCAACTCTGACACTTCACGATCAATCGGCTTATGAATATCAGAAGCCGTCCCCTTCGCATCAAAATACACCTTAGCCGCCATACCTGCTACTGCTAAAATTAATAATACTAATATTCCTATAATCGTCTTTAATAACTTCTTACCGAATGAAGACTCCTTCTTCATCTTCTCACTCGGTTGATTGTGTCTACTAGAACGAGACATGGTATCAACTCCTATAATTTGTAATACAATTACTTTAACGTAGTTTTTATGTAGATTCAATAAATATAGGGGAATTTAATTAATTTATAAAAAAGGAATTTATTATGCATCGTATAATATGAATTCTATTAATCTTCTGACTCACGTGGTATCATAAAGTTAATTAGTTATAACCCATCATTTTTAGATTTTATTACTAATATTTTTTATAACGCGAATTGTAAAATTAAGCTAGAAAAATAAAAAGGCATTTATGGTACACTCAAATTGTATTTCCGACGAAAGAAAACAAAGGAGAGTAAACCATAAATGACCTATAAACATCTTACCATAGACGAACTAACAATGATAGAATCCTATTATCTTCAAGATAATAAACCGGTTGAAATTGCTAATCGAATGGGACGTGCTGTACAAACTATTTATAATGTGGTTAATAAGTTAAAGCAAGGCATGACAGTTCTTGATTATTGGCATCAATATAAAGAAAACAAGAAAAAATGTGGTAGAAAAGTCATTCAATTACCTACTCATGAAGTAGATGATATTAAAGAGAAAGTCGCTCTTGGTTGGACGCCTGACGTCATTATTGGGCGACAAGAAAGCCCTATTTCATGCAGTATGAGAACACTTTATCGTTTATTTTCTAAAGCAATATTTGATGTTGGGGCTTTACCTATGAAAGGCAAAAGAAAACCCAATGGCCATCAGGATAAACGGGGAAAACAACAGTTCAAGCGTTCAATCCATGCTCGACTTGATAATTATCCTGATTTCAATTCTGAGTTTGGTCACCTTGAAGGTGATACGATTGTTGGCGTTCATCATAAAAGTGCCGTTATTACGTTAGTTGAAAGATTATCTAAAGTAATTATCACGATTAAACCCAACGGCCGTAAGGCATCATATATTGAAACGGCCCTTAACCAATGGTTTTCTCGCTTTCCTAAAAACTTCTTTAAATCCATTACGTTTGACTGTGGAAAAGAATTTTCTAACTGGAAAGCTGTCAGTAATCAACATGATATTGATATTTATTTTGCAGACCCTGGAACGCCTTCTCAACGCCCATTAAACGAGAATTCCAACGGGATTCTACGCCGTAATGGACTACCAAAATCAATGGATTTTAGAGAAATCGATCAAATATTTATTTCAAGCATCAGCAATCAACGCAACCATATTCCAAGAAAATCATTGAATTACAAAACACCTATCGAAATATTTTTGAGCTATGTACAAGAAGCATTTTATTCTAACTTAATTTGACAAATCATATAATAAAAAAGAAACTTCAATATATTTACAAGCATTATTTTGGAAATTAATCACTGATTTATTTAATTTTTTTCTAAAAAAAACCAAACCTTTTTTTCTTTATCTCTTGATACTCAGGTACTTCTACCTTATCACCGTTAATCAAAGCTTTTGCTACTTGCTCGAATTCATAGACTTTGGCTTTGCCGTATTCTTTTCTTAGCTTAGCGTAAGCTTCTGCTAAGTAGAAGTTACGTGTTTTTAAGTTATGCGCGTCACTTGCCATCATATGGATCAAGTTATGGGCTAACATTTGTTCAGAAACCTTTTGTATCTTTTTACCGAACACGCCGACATAACTTGGCGCGGTCATTTGTGTTAAGATACCCATCTCAATAAATGGGATTAACTTATTAGGATCCTCGATAAAGACGCTATTTCGTTCAGGATGAACAATAACAGGCGTTATACCTTTAGCCAACAGTTCAAAGAATAATTGCTCGGTGTACTTGGGGACATCTTGTGTTGGGAATTCAATTAATAAATAATGATCCGCAACATCCGTCCCTAATAATAAGTCAGCTTCATACTCCTCTATTAATTCTCCTGAAATCCGTACCTCTTGACCTTCAAATAGCGTCAACGGTATCTGTTCTTCATCAAGAATCGCTTGTAAATCTGCAACCGCATCCATTATAGCTGCTTTATGGTTGCGATACTTCCCATTATGATGGGGTGTACACAAAATGTGGGTGATACCACTATCTACAGCTTTTCTAGCCATTTCAAGTGAATCCTCCACATTCTGCGCGCCATCATCTAAACCAGGAAGAATATGACAATGCAAATCAATCATCTTCTCACCTCATTTAATTTTTTACTTTTCTGTCTCTATTATTGATAATTCGTTATATAGATAAACGATACTACTTATTCCTTAAAATTTCAATATAGGCATTGAAATTTATTTTTTCTAAATTGCAATATTAAGTTAGCCACTTAGGTAAAAAAATCTAAATATCAATGTTATTTTAACCAAAACCTCTTTTACTATCAGGTTTTGGTTTTAATTTTTTCCAATTCTTCTAAAAATAGTATGACTGGTTGTCGATAGTTTAACAACTTACGTGGTAAAAAATTGATACTATCAGTAGCTTGCTGAATAAATTGTTTTGAATACTTATATATCGGTGTTCCTTTCGGAACAAATCTCCTAAGTAATCCATTATGCCGTTCATTTGTTCCACGTTCCCATGAGGAATACGGATGAGCAAAGTAAATATCTCTCGCATGGTTTAAGGTGTCTTGTAATGAGCTAAATTCACTTCCGTTATCAGCGGTGATTGATTTAAACACATGAGAAAACAAATGACCAAACTGCTTTTCTAGTTGTTTTAACGCATAGCAAACAGACTCTTCAGTATGGTCATCTAAAATAGCGGTCACCATGTAGCGTGTTTTTCTTTCAACGAGAGTGAGTAAAGCATTGTCATCTTTTGTTTTGGCTCCAAGAACACTATCTATTTCCCAATGACCAAAAGATTGTCTACTATCAATCGAAGCTGGCCGTAGATCAATTGATTTTCCTAGCTCTTTTTTATGTTGATGGCTTTTCTTTTTCTTCGGTGATAACCTAAGCTTCATTTTAAGATGGTGGTTTCTTATTGGTAGAATGCCACTATCTATGTAGTTATAAAGTGTTTTAGTGGAGACTGTAGGTTTGTCAAAATCCTCTAAGGATTTAACAAACCCAACAATCGCATCTGGTGACCAATTAAATTCAATGATTTGTTTACAAGAATAATTAATAAAGTCAAAGGCACTTATTAATTTGGATTTAGCTCCACAACGCTTCCTGTTTTTTATATAAACGGCTTGTCCTGTATCAGCAAAATAGAGTTGTCTAACTTTTCTATTTTCTTTAATTTGAGTTGTGGTACCACGTTTAAGCTCGTTAGCAATCGTTTGGTGATGACGACCTAACCGTTTACCAATTTCTCTATTTGATTTACCATCCTTATGCCAGGATTCAATAAGTTGTCTTTCCTTGAAGGAAAGGTGTTTATAGGTTGATTTTTTTGTGTTACTCTTAATTTGAGCCATGGTAAAAATTCCTTTCATTGTTGAGTGAGTACTTCAATGATACATGATTTTTTACCATGGTGTTTTTTATTTATCTTAGGGTGGCTAACTTGATTCTACAACTAGCCGAAATTTATTTTTTTATTAAAAAGTAACAAGCTATACTAAGTCAATTAACGAAATAAATATTTCATTGTTATATTATCTGTCACTTAATCCTTTGACAAATATTTTTAATCAGACTTAGAATCGCGAACTCTTTTAATATACTAAATTTATAGGTTTTATTCTATCGATTCCAAAACATTTCACAATTATTCTCAAAAAATACTTGTTATTTTCACAAAAAATCCATATAAAAATGATTCGGTATATACCAATTATAAAAGGTCTGTCCGTAGCTAAGTCACACTACGATTTTCTTTTCTAATAGATAAGGGTTATAAGTCGCTTGTTCCTCTGTCATTTGATACACACTACCTAAATTAGGTAAGTTCAACTGATCTTCAATAAAATCAACACTAGAGGCTGTTTTATCCATGAATTCTAGCAAGAATGTTATTCCTAGGCCCATTAATAGCCCAAGCATTGTGCCAATTAGTATATTTAGTTTCAGATTAGGGCCTACGGGTGCTTTTTTTAGCGTTGCTTCAGAAAAGATACTCACATTATTAATTGCAGGCACTGCTTGTGATGTTTCAATAAATTCTTTTGATTGAACATTTGCTATTGTTTGCGCTTCTTCTGGACTATTCGCCGTTACTTTAATTGCAAACATCTGAGAATTCGTATTCTGGACAACTTCTGATTGTGAACGGATGCTTTCGATTGATTTATTTATACCATAAGATTGTTTTAATTCTAGACGTACTTCTTCTAATAATTTTTCTGAACTAATAATATCTTTATACGTATTAATCATTTGTAAGTTAAAGTTCACATCTTCTAAATCCGTATCATCCTGATCTTTACTCAACTCAGGTAAATCAGCAATCATTTGTGCAGATGAACTATACTTCTCATCCATCAGAAACTGCGTAACCAATGCTGCTATTCCACATCCAATAATTCCTAAACTAAGAATCAATAGCCATCTATTTTTAATTATTTTAATAAGTTCTTCTATACTAATGGTTTGTTCCATACATAACAACTCCTTTCAACTTAACTTAACAAGAGTTAAGAAACACCTGTTATTTTAAGATTATATCTTATATTTATTCACTTTTCTATCATTTTATTCTAATAAACAATTATGATAACGTTTTAATAAATAATTTCTTTATTTTTTTAATTTAATATACTTAATTATTTAATAAGCTTATTCATTTAGTTATAATATATATAATAGTAGAAACTTTCAGAAAAGAGGAAATTAGTTGGCAAATAATCAGTTAATCAATATATACTTAATGCGTCATGGTGTTACGATGTTAAATACATCCAATAGCGTCCAAGGGTGGGCGGATTCTCCTTTAACACCTGACGGGGAGCGCGCGAGCGAATATGCTGGCATGGGATTAAAAGAAGTGGCGTTCGATGCGGTCTATAGTAGTGACAGTGGGCGCGCAATGCAAACGGCTCAGCATGTCATGAGTGAAAACATAGCGACCGTTAATTGGTCCTTAACCACAGAAAAAGGTTTGCGAGAATTGTGTTTTGGTTCTTTTGAAGGTCGTTCGAATGACGACCTATGGGAAGTTCTATTAGCTGAAGCTAAAGAAGATGATATTAATAATATGGATATGCCAACTTTTGTGGATGCCATGGCTTATCATGAAGCACAACAACGTCCTTCTCACGCGAACACCTGGCCATCAGAAAATTATGATATGTTTACCAAACGTTTGAGCCAAAGCTTCTATAAGATTGGGGCGAAGGCTTTGGAAAATGATCAACGCAATATCTTGGTCGTGTCACATGGATTAAGTATTCAAGCCGCACTTGAAGCACTTACCGAAACACCAGCCGACTTCAATCATATGGCAATGAATAATTCAATTACTCATTTACAATTTGATGGGCAACAGTTTCATCTAGCAGCCTATAATGATACCAGCTATGTTGAGATTGGCCGTCAATTAATAGAAGAATAGTTTAAAGATTTAATCTACTAAATAACTTAAAAAAGAGTCCCTCTCTTTAATAAACGGATGTATACTGGAAAATTTTTGTTTTCCAGTTTTTTATATGCAATTTTTTTGGGTGTTTTTGTTATGATGAACATAACTAGGTATTTTGACATTAAACGTTTATAAGGAGTTTGGTATGAAAAAAATTGTTTTAGGGATAATAGTAGGAAGTTTCTTTGTGAATAGTGGTCTAGCAATTGCGACTGAACAGACGACTGATTCATCTTCAAATATAAGCATTGATTCGAGTAGCATTAGCGAGTCTCTTGATGCTATTTTGGTAACTAGTAGTACAAGTACTGAGAATTTTTCATCAACTGAAGAGACGGCAACGAACGAGTCTAGCGTTGAGTTTACGAGTGATATTCAAGAAGTAAATAGTTCGACCACTGTGAGCTCAACCTCAAATACTCGTGAGTCGTTGACAACTGCTACTAGTAGTGACAGCACAATCCAGGCAACTAAGTCTAGCGAGAGTATCAACCCAGACGATGCGTTGTACCAACAGTACTTAACAGATAATCGTCGTCATTCGATGAGTTTTGACGAGTATAAGACTTTCCAAAAGACATTAGAGACTCTGTCACGTAAGCCTAGATTGACGACGTACAGCAACACTAGCAACGTGCCGTATTTAACTGGTGAACGTAAACAAATTGTGGATCGTGCGAAAAAGTATCTAGGGGCAAGCTATTCACAAGTCAATCGCTTAGGTCCGAATTCCTTTGATTGTTCTGGCTTAACGTATCGCGTCTTTATGGACGTCTTGAAACGTAATATTGGAACCTATACTGGCACACAACAAACCTCGGGCACACGTATAGCGGTGGCTAATGCCAAACCGGGGGATTTAATTTTTTGGTCTTCAGATGGTGGTAAGAGCACGTATCACGTTGCGATTTATATCGGTAACAGTCAATATATCCATGCTCCAAATCCTAATGAGAAAGTCAATATCTCCCCTATTTGGTGGAAAGAGTGGCCGCCTAGTTTTGCTTTAAGAATGGATTTAAAAGAAAGTAACACCATTGATTTAACAAAATATTGGACGAAGTCACCTGGTAAGGTCGTTAACTTAAAAGCTACCCCTTATTATCGTTCAGCTGATTTTTCTAAAAGCACACAAGTTGGTACCTACGCTCTAGCAACCCAGCTAACTATTGATAAAATTGTTTATGATAAGAAGAAAGTACCCGTGTTCAAACTAAAAAATGGTTACTATGTATCGGCAGAAAGAGCGTTAATGCAAAAATTCACTTATGCTTCAATGAAACCCACGCAGTATAGTGTGTCAAAAAGCAACCCTGCACTCTATAAAAATATTACCTTAATGACTAAGAAAGCTGCTAGTACGCTTGGTAAAGTCTACGAAGTTCGAGGTAAATATACATTAGAAAACGGCGCAGTGATTTATACGCTTTATAATAAAAACGGCAGTTGGGCTGGCTATATGAATAGTAAAGACATGATACCAGTGAAATATGTCAGTTGGAACAAACCAGTGATTATCAATAAAGCCAATTATTCGTCCTATACCGACTTCTTCTTTAGCGGGAAGAAAATCAAGAATACGAAAACCCTGATTGGCACTCAGTATACAGCCAAAGGTTACTACATATTAGGGGACGGAAAAAAATACTTAACACTTTATGATAAAAAAAATAAATGGCAAGGCTATTTAAATAGTGCCGCAACGTTGAGTAATTTAACTAACTATTACCTATCATCACCTAAAAAAGTCGTCGCATTAAAAAGTACCGACTACTATCGCTCGTCAACTTTCACTAAGAATACTCGCGTTGGGACGTATCAAGTTGGTACGACACTTGATGTAACTAGTGTCACCTACGCAAGCAACGGGCTTCCCGTCCTAAAGTTGAAGAATGGTTACTATCTATCCGCTGAAAAAGCCCGCGTACGAAAATTCACGTACACCGCGATGAACGAAAAATACAGTATTTCAACAAAAAATGTCACTCTGTGGCACAAGATCACGCAAACAAACAAAAAAGCCACCAGCTCAATAGGAACAGTCTTCAACGTCAAAGGCCGATATAACATAGATAACGGCCAAATCATTTACTCCTTATACAAAAAGAATGGCACGTGGGCAGGTTACATGAACAGCAAAAACATGTCCCAGGTCAAATATGTCAGTTGGAATAAAAACGTAAAAATCACCAAGAAAAATTATGCTACTTACACTGATTTCTTTTTTAGCAGTAAAAAAATTAAAAACACCTCAAGTATCCTAAACAAAACATACAAAGCCAAAGGATATTACATCCTAGGAAACGGGAAAAAATATTTAACACTTTATGACAAAAACAATAAATGGATTGGCTATTTAAACGCTGAGGCGACTAAATGGTAACTAACAAATAGCCGATACAAAAGTTAATGATTACTTTTGTATCGGCTATTTGTTTGCACTTATTTATGGTAGCTGTCATTTGATTGATACAAATAATAACTCCACGGTTTGACAAAAAATTGATCGTGTTTTTTTTACCAGTTGATAATTATTGCGGATAATCTCAGGTATATCCTCTTTTTTGTGTTTTTTGGGTAGTCTTATCACAACAAACATTACTTTTTGTTCCTCGACTACTTGCTTTTGCTCATTCATTATTTGTGGCATCTTTTCATTTGAAATGTTAACACGTTGAAAGTAATAATTACTAGGTAATATATCGGCTGCTTGATACAGCCCCATATCTATACTGCCATAATTCAGTAAGGTAGGATTTTTTTCTTTATTAATGATTTCTGAAAAAATTTGTTGAGCAGGTTTTGTTGAACGACCATCGAGGGAAATCGTCTGGTTATTAGGAAATAATTTGGACTCGGTTAGTCGTCCATTAATGCCAATAATCATCAAAAGCGTCAACAATGCTGATATCATCAAATGAAAATTAGTAAACTGTGTTTGATTGAAATTTTTTATTAATGGCAATAAGGCCACACACATTATCGGTAATATACTTAGCAAATAATAATCGTAACTTTTACCTCCAAAAAAAGTGGTCACAATCATACTACTTAACGCAAAAAAGTAATTTAACATTAAGCCCTTATTTTTAAAAATATGATGATTCATCACAAGTTGATAACTACCGATTATCATCGTCATGAATACAATCTCATTTTTTTTCAATTGATTAAAGAAAATAATAAACGCATTCACTATCTTCCCAATAATTGTTCCACCATTGTCATTGGGGTACAATTTTATATTGGAATAAAAATACGCAAAGTACAGCGACTTTATCGCACCTTGAAAGTAAAAATAAACTACTACAATACTAGTTAGAAGTATAAAACCTAGCGATGTATAGAGGATTACTTCTATCATTCTTCGGTAATTTTTTTGTAGCATTAAATCAATCACAATTCCAATAATAACCGCTATAAAGACGCCAATTAATGTATATTTGCTCCAAAAGACCCATGCAAAAGATAACCCTAGCTTTAACCACTGACTATCACTGACAAACTCTTCATGATAAAAGACAAACAATAGATATATACTATAGATGATAAATGGGTAAGCAAGCTCTTCTGCACTACCCCCTCGATCAAAGTATGGGGTAAGTGTTAGTATTACACTACATAAAAAGACAAAAAATAAACTTGCTAATTTTTCGTAATAAAATCTGGCTATCTTATATAGAAAAAATAAGCTAAAAGAAAAAAATACTACTTCCACTAAATATATCATCACATAACTGGCCTTTATTTTGGAAATCAAATAGAAAACAAAAAATAACGTAGGCCCCTTCTGCTCAAATAAATCCCTGTACGGAATCAGTCCATTGGCCCATGACTTTCCAATTGTCAAAAAGACATTCAAATCTACCCAGTCATTTAACACATACAAAGGTGAATTTTTACTCTGAAAAAAGAGCACAAACACCGACCAGATTACTATCATAACGATGGGACATTTGTCGTTATTTAAGCCTATAGATTTATTCCTTAATACTCTTGACACATTACTCCTCCTTCACACGAACACTTCTCACTTAATCATAACAAATTTGTTATATTATTTATAAGAATATGTGTTGTATGAATGATAATAATTAAATAACCATGAAACAATTGACTAAGCAACTATTTCATGGCTATTTGACTTATAACTAATTTACTGTTTTTTAGAAGCAAAATCCGCATAATCGTAATAACTAATTCCTTTTAAGTTAAAGATGTCACTTCCATAGCTTAGGCCAATTGCTCGCGTATCTGTATCGCCTATTCCACTATAGAACACATAATAATTGCCATCTTCTTTAATCATACAACTACGATAGAGACCTTTTCCATCCCATTTTGCATGAACTTGTGATGGATAAATGATTGGTTTTAGTTGCGACCATTTTCCCTCTTGATTACTAGCATAATAAAGATTCATTTGATGGCGATCGCTCCATGAGACTTTTTCACCAGGTTCTTTTTCAAAACCAACTACTAACATCTCTTGATGCCCATCAATCTCTTGAACGTCTAAATGCCAACTGTGCATATTTTCTTTCTCATATGGAACATCGACTGTATCTGCTTTTGACCAATTTTTACCGTCTTTACTTGTACGATGATGAATCAAATAGTCATAACCAACATACCATACTTGATAGCCATTTTCGTCCTTAGTAAAAGCCGGTGATAACCAATCCTCACCTTTGCCACGGTTACAGGTGTACACTAATTCTTTATCCGACCATTCACGACCATCTTCACTGTTCATCTGATAGATATAAACCATTTTCTCCACATCATCAACATAACGCCAAAACATTTCAAGACGATTTTTTTCTTTATTAAATAATAAATGCGTGTCTGAATTATATTTTAACGGGCTATTGCTTTCATTCAGTGGTGAATTTTTAATATCATCTAATGGATTCATCCCTTCATCACCAAACGGCACATCCCAGGCAATCATATCGTGACTAGCAAAAATATGTGGGTTTTCTTTGCCAGCATCGCCTTCTGGATACGGGGTCACGGCCATCCAATATTTATACCCCGACCAATCTTTAGGAAAATTCACCACTGATGGATGAGTCACTTCAATCGTCTGATAAGCCGTTGGTAAAATAAGTGGTTGCTGTGCGTTGGCTATTGTTTCAACTTTTTCCCCGTCGATGATAACTGTTGTACCCGCCTCATCCAAGGATTTGGCTAAATACTTAAAACCGATATATTCTTTTGCCGGGAAATAAACTGACAATAGACCGATGATTCCTATAAATGACCAAAATAAGACATATTTTTTGTTATCTTTCAATTTGCGACCATTTAACAAATAAATAGCACTTGCAGTAATCAGAAAAACCCCTAAAACCAACAGCATCATAAACCTTAATCTTAACATTCTATCCACTCCTTTTTTAACCTACGATAAATAATAACCTAGTATCTAAATAATAACAATAGAAGTTAATAGCTTTATAGTTTCATTTAAGCCTCTTCTTTTATGACATATACAGGGCGTTTTTTTGTCTCTAAGAATATTTTACCGATATATTTACCTATTATACCAAGACATGACAATTGAATCCCGCCTAATAGTAGCATGATACTAATCATTGATGGCCATCCGGCTACAGGATCGCCACAAATCAAGGTGCGGATAACAATAAAAAATAGCGAGATAATAGCTACTAGACATGAAACGCCACCTAGCAAGGTAGCAATTTTAAGTGGGACATCAGAAAAATTGATAATACCATCTATTGAATAACTTAATAATCCCCAGAAATTCCAACTTGTTTCTCCGGCTATTCTTTCAACGTTTTCGTATTCTATATATACAGTATTAAAACCTACCCAAACAAATAATCCTTTGGTGAAGCGATTATATTCCGTCAACTCCAATATAGCATCAACCATTTGTCGAGTCATTAAACGAAAATCACGTGCGCCATCGACCATCTCAACTTGACCGATTTTATTGATGATTTTATAGAACAATTTCGCAAAGGCACTTCTAATCGGTGGCTCACCTTTACGATTGACTCTTCTTGTACCAACGCAATCGATTTCTGAATCTTGAATTTTTCGATACATCTCAATTAATAACTGGGGGGGATCTTGTAAATCGGCATCCATCACTGTCACATAATCTCCTGTTGCCCTTTGCAGCCCTGCATACAACGCACTTTCTTTACCAAAATTACGGGAAAAAGATAGATAGTGAATGCGTGCGTTTTTTTCATGAGCTTCTCTTAATATATTCAATGTCTGATCTTTTGACCCATCGTTAATAAAGATGTATTCGAATTCTAATGGTAGTTTTAACTCAACTTCCGACATTGCTTTAATAAACAATGGTACCGTTTTTTCTTCGTTATAACATGGAACAATCACTGATAATTTCATTTCTCTACACTCCTTAACAACTACCCAAAATTAAGGGAAGATTCCGTCCTATTTGAAGATCCATTTACTAAAGAAATAATTGGCTAACAAAATGCCAAATTGAGTCAATATCTTCGCCAACAGTTCCACCATTCCAAGTTGACTCACAAATAAAAACATCAATAAATATTCTAACCCTAGCGAACTAACACGGGCACTAAAAAACAATATAATTTCTCTTATAAAGCTTTCTTTACTAACTTTTGTACTATTAAAAACAAAATATTTATTCGTAAAAAAAGCAAAAAGAACTGACAAAACCCATGAAATTAAGATTGATAAAGTCATATTAATTCCTAGTATCTCTCTACTAGCAAAATAACTCACAAAATTCACACCAGTGGTCATTGCTCCAATCACAATATACCGAATAGCTTCTATAGCCCACAACTTTTTAATCAACTACCTTACATCCTTCCCATATACTCAGTCTTCATTAAAACCATACTACTTAACCAACTACCTTAAATTTTACTATACATTGAAATGAATTAAAATGTATTGTTTTAGAGTAGTTTTATTTCTATTTTTAGATATTAGGACCAAACTAGTTAATTCATCTGTTCTTCCTAATGTTGTATATCACGAGCATTCTTATATAATTCTTTATGAATCAATCTATTTATAGTATCATGGTAATGATTAGATTACATTTCATAGGAGAGATAATATAATGAACAAAGAGAGTGCCAAAGAGATAATAGCTTTTGGAAAATCACATGTAAACGGTTGGCGTAATAAGCGCACACGTGAATTAGGCAATTACTATAAAGCCTTGAATCATAATAAAATAGTAGATAATTGTGCGCTATTTGAAAGCTATCATGCCGTTACGACTACTGGTAATATCTATGCTATTTACCAACAGCTTTGTAAAGAAAAACCTGACATACAAAAATATTGGGTCTATATTACTAAAAACCCATTAACATTAGAAATTGCTACTGATAAAAATACTCACTTAGTTAAATACGAAAGTAAAGAATATTTCCAATTGTTAGCTACAGCCAAGTATCTTTTTAATGACACTTCTTTCATGCCTTATTTTGTTAAAAGGTCCGATCAAATTTATATCAACACATGGCACGGAACACCTTTAAAAACTTTAGGAAAAGACATTATAAATGCTGGTATAACCAATCATAAAAATATTCAGCGCAATATTTTATCTACTGATTATTTAATGATGCCAAATCATTTCACTGCAGAAAAATTAATTACAGCTCATGATTGTAATGGTATATTACCAGCAAAAGTTTTTATTACAGGTAATCCTCGTGTTGATCGAAACTTCTTAAATCGTGAAACATTACTAAAACGTTATGATCTACCTAAAGATAAGAAGATTTTGCTTTACGCACCTACTTGGAAAAAGGAAGCTAAAGATACTACTGAAGATGACATTAAAGAATTAATTTCTCAAATTGATCAGTTACAAACGACATTAGGTGATGATACTAAGGTGTTACTGAAGTCTCATTACTTTATTTTTGAAGCTTTTGTTAAACTTGGATTCTCAGACGCTATTGTACCTGACTGGGTAGATACCAATGAATACTTAGGCTTAGTTGACGGCTTGATTACAGACTACTCTTCAATCTTTTTCGACTATTTACCTAACAATAAACCTGTCTATTTTTATATGCCTGATTTAGAAGAATATAAGAATGTTCGAGGACTGTATCTTGATGTTGAGAACTTACCTGGAAATGTCTATTATGAATTTGATGACTTATTACAAGGTGTTACTCAGCCTGAAGCTGAGTATATGGCTCAGTCTCATCTAAATCGTGAATACTATATGAAAGAATTTTGTTCTTTTGATGATGGTCAATCTGCTAAACGTATCATTGATATCGTCTTTAACAAAAACGAAAATTATGAGTCTGTTTCATTCAAAAATAACAAAAAAACTTTGGCCTTCTATACAGGAGGACTCTTCAATAACGGTATTACTACATCTTTGATTAATTTAACAAAGCAAATTGACTACGATAAATATGAAGTAATTATTTTTGACTTTGATAATATTGCACGTTATGCTGAAAAACAAACAAATTTAGCCAGATTAGATAAACGTGTAAAAGTAATTTATAAATTCGGACGTGTACCATTTTCATTCAAAGCCAATGTTGCAAAAGATCTTTTCTTACGCCAAGGAGCTTATGGTAAAAATGTTAAAATTGATGAGGTTTCAGAATATTATCAAACTGATTTTCGACGTGCTATGGGTAATTTTATTCCTGATGTTATCATCGATTTTGGTGGATACAATAAGGTAATGAACGCATTAATTGGATTTTCACCTGCTAAGAAAAAAATCTTATTTTATCATACTCTAGTGGAAGAAGAGTATAATAAAATGGTCAATAATCGCTACACTCACCGTTGGAATTTAAAAATAATTTTCAGTATGTATAATTATTTTGATGAAGTCGTCTCAGTCTCAGATTCTGCAGCTAAAGAAAATCAACAAGCAATTAAACGTTATTCTCCAAAAGCAAATACATCGAATATGAAAACTTTAGAAAATCTTGTTAATGGTGATGATATTGTCGATAATATCGAGGAAGGAGAGCAATTAAACCTTGTTTACCATGGAGATGGACTGATTGTTTCTAAAAAAACTACTTCTAATACGGTAAGTCAGATGACAATGGTGAACACTTTAGATAAAGAATCTATTCATTTTGTCTCAGCAGCCCGTATGTCACCAGAAAAAAATCATATCATGATGATTAAAGCGTTCAAACAAGTAGCTAAACACACGCCTAATATTAAATTACACTTATTGGGAAGCGGACCTATAATGGAAGACATACGTCATACTATTTTATCCGAAGGTTTAGAAAATAATGTTTATCTATATGGGCATTTGGATGCCCCACATTATTTAATTAGTCAATGTGATGCTGCTGTATTATTCTCACAATATGAAGGACAAGGGTTATTCATACTAGAAGCCATGATTACTGGACTACCTGTTATAGGTACTAACGTACCTGGTATTCAATCTGTTATCGATTCTGGAAAAAATGGTTTACTAGTCTCTTGTGATATGGACGGAATGGTTACAGGATTCAATGCTTATATAAATGGTCAAGTACCTAAAGCTGCATTTGATTATAAACAGTATAATCAAGCTATTATGGATAAATTTGAAAGCCTAGTAAATAATTAATCATAATATATCTGCCAACACCGCTTACTCATTATAATAATCGTTAATATAAATTAGTTTATTTTATTCATTAGGTGAAGATCTATTTCTTCACCTTTTTGTCATTTAAAAAGAAATCACTTGTTTATCATTATCCGTTATCAAAATACCTGTGGTATAATTCTACATGATATACTTATATAAAATTTATTAACTAATATCCTACTATTTTTAAAGTTAATTAAATTAATCACATGAGTAACCATAAATATATATGAAATCCAATTAAGAAAAGAGATGAACATAATGTGCGCAATTCCCATGTCTATCACTATTTCAGAAGACAATATTGAATTTATTTTTGAACAAAAAATGAGCAAGCTAATTATTAACGAAAGAAACATTCTAGATGAATTTTTAACAGGTCTTATCAAAAAAAAATATTTAAACTTTGCATTCCCATCTAATTCTATAAAAATCAGGTTCGATAGAATCAAAGACCTGTGGATACCCGGAAAAATATACGATATTGAAGCGGAATTACCAAATGGACAAAGATTTCCTGTAAAAATTGAGGAAAGACATATTAGTTATCTGTATGATGGTTTGATAAAATTACAATTTGTTTGCTATCAAACTACCCGTATGGAAATATATCCTGGAAAAATATATTTAGATATAGAAGACTTAGAAGAAACAACCGATCCGTTAATAATTAATATTCCTAATGAGTTAGCCTCATTACCAATCTATGTGTATCGAAGACAGATTCCTATTTATCAATCACTGTATTATAGGTTAGGTGAACCGCCTATTTCAGAGCTAATTCCTATAGAAGTCGTACACCAACAATGGATAGCTCCAGTGGTTCACAAACAAAATGAATCTGAAAAAGAAACATTTCAATATGACTTTTATACTAAGTATGACAACATTTACATTCGGTTACCTATAAAAAGCTATTATAAGCGGATTGAGAATACCAAAGAAAAAATGGAAGTATCTGTAAACAAGCATTCCTTATTGGTTGCTAAAGAAAAAATGGCGGATAGTTACATTTTACTGGAAAACATTAATGTTACGAATGTTGACTTGACTTTCTTCTTTGATGAAACTACACCAATCGATAAAGTTTATTTTTGTAATCGTTCTATGTTCTATAATGAAAATCATTTACAAAAAAATTATTTAAAAAAACTATCCGCTTCATCATTCAAAATAAATTTGAATGATATCAGCAAGCAATTAGTTCATGAACCACAGCTAATCGATTTTTATTGTACTATAGTTGATAACAATAGCAATATTAAACATAATGTTAGGATAATACTATCTGATTCTTTTACCGAAAGTTTACCTAAAATAAATTCAGAATATTTATCTGGTAAATTTTTTAACACAAAATTATCTTATTTAGCTGCTCATTTAAATAAAAAAAAGAACTTGACTGGTACAACACAGATGATAGAAAATAATTCAAGTCCTAATAATGAACAGATAGTACCAAAAAGAGTAGCTATTTTAGGATCATGTTACTCAAGATTAGCTTTTTCTACCTCAAAATATTTTAATCCAGACTACAAAAAATATTTTGAGGTAGTATATACTCAATTTCACAGCTCAATCATTAGTCTAATGTCATCTAATCAACTAGAACACGTAGATAGTATAAAGCAATTATTGCTATCTGAAAATATACATCCTATCCACAAAAATTATGTTGCAACTGATTTCGAGAAATCTTTCTTTAGCGAGTTAAAAAATAGCAATGCTGACTATTTTTTATTTGATTTATATGCAGATAGTGCCTTGTCATTAATGGAAATTGATGGTTCTTATTACACTGCTTCTTATTTTTTTAAAGAACAGTTATCTTCATTTTTTGGAAACTATCCTAATATGAATTTTTTAACTCATGAAGATATTGACTCATACCTATCTCTTTGGTATGAGTCAATAGATCGTTTCATGAAAAAAATATTAGCGAATTTTTCTGAAGACAAAATTATCTTAAACTCAATTAGACGAACTTACACTTATTCAGACGAAGGAACTATAAAACCTATTAATCATTTATTATATGGGAATTCGATCGAAGTCGCTAAACTAGCTGATTTTCATATAGAGATAATGGAAGAATATCTCTATATAAATTACCCTAAAATCAAACGGATTGATCTCAATAGTCTAGGGTTTATTGGAGATATAAATCATCCAGATAAATTAAGTACAAATCATTACCAATCAGAATACTACAAAACATTCATAAAGCAATTAAAAAAAATAACTGAGTAAGTCCCATATATTCTCAATATATATAAGATAAACGGCTCTATAATAAATAGGACTGATGAAGGTTTATTCCTTCTTCAGCCCTATTTTTGTATTTAATCTAAAAAAAACATATCGCCTTTTGTTAATATTAAGTTACGACACAAAATAAACAAAAGGAGCGATATGCTATGACTAATGATATCAAAAAAATTTATGGAATTGAAGACCCTAATTTAATAATTTCTAGTGTTTCCGAAGGAACTTACCGTAATAAGCCTGCGAAAATTATACAAGCTAGCTATAAACCTAAAGCCATAGTTTGCCCCAAATGTGGTTCTTCGCCTCGAAACAACACCGGAAAGTACATTATTGTTAAGAATGGTTCTAAGAAGGTAGATGTCCTATTGACACATGAGAACACTGGGATTGTCTCTATGAAGTTATCTAAACAGCGCTATCGTTGTTACAATTGCAATACGCACTGGACTTCGCAAATTGATTTAGTTCAACCTTCCCATAATATTTCAAGGATAATTGAAGCTAAAATCATTGAATTAATAGCTGAAAGAATTTCTCTTAAATTAATTGCTAAATTATGTAGTGTTTCAATTAGTAAAGTGATTCAGGTATTAAGATCTTTAGAAACATACCTTCCTAAGGAAGAAAACCGTTGGTTGCCAGAGGTTTTAATGGTGGATGAATTTCGTTCGCATACTGCTTCAGAAGACTCTATGAGTTTTATTTGTGCTGATGGCAATTCAGGGCGATTAGTAGAAATATTGGAAAGTAGACGATTAAATTATCTCATGCCTCACTTTAATGGTTATCCAGATGAAGAACGTTTTAAAGTAAAATACCTTGTGACAGATATGAATGCAGCTTATTTCCAATTAGTGAAGGATATCTTTCCAAATGCTGAATTAATCATTGATCGTTTTCATATTGTTAAACATTTGAATGAAGCCTTTAATAGTTTCAGAGTACGGGAAATGAAAAAACTCAAGGCATCGGGACATAAAGTAGAAGCAAGTAAACTTAAGAAAAATTGGCGCTTCCTACTTAAAAATAGATTAGACATTAATATCTCTGAATACAAAAGATGGCCGAGCTTTCGGTCAAATAAGTATCCTTATTTGACCGAACAGATGATGATTGATCGGTTATTAGATTTTTCCGAACCTCTAAAATTAGCCTATGGCTACTTCCATGATTTATTAGATTCATTTAGAAGAAAAGAATATGAACGATTCTTTGAATTATTGAATACTTTACCAGAAGAATTAGATGAAGAGTTTAAAGGACAAGTACAAAACCTAATACGTCATCAAGAAGGAATTACCAATGCTTTAATACATCCCTATTCAAATGGGAAGATTGAAGCAAAGAATACACACATCAAAACATTAAAACGAGTTTCTTATGGATTCAAATCTTTCAGCAATATGAGGATTAGAATCTTTTTAACCGAAGGTTTGATAGAAGTTAATCATAAAATAACAAAAAACCATGAAATCAGAGAATGTTTTCCCCAATTTCATGGTTGGCTAATATTACTCATCAGTCCAATTTGACAAAGAGCCAGATAAACGCCAGATACGTATGATTTATTTAAAATCATACGTATCTGGCGTTTTTTTCATTACATAATAAACAAAAAAATATTTTATAACACAGAAATTGATACTCTTACTTCATAATTTTATTAATTAATTGCTCTGAAGCTGTTCCATTATCATACTGATTGAATTTTTCTTGGAAAGATTTATAACGCTCCTCCGATTCTTTACAATACGTCTCTAAATCAGATAACGACTCAATCAAATGTTCTGTTGTGTATGATAATTTACCAGGTACTTCTTCTTCAAAATCAAGATAAAACCCTCTTAATTCATTTTTATATTTTTCATAGTCATAGACATAAAACATCATAGGTTTATTCAACAGTGAGAAATCAAACATAACTGAAGAATAATCTGTTATTAATACATCAGATACTAAATATAGTTCTCTAATATCACTAGAGTTAGGCATTAGTCTAGCAAAGTCCTTCATGCTATCAAAATTAAAATTAGGTGTTGAAAAATGATGTAATTTAACGATTATGAAATATTCATCTCCTAATTCTTTTTTCATTCTCTCCATGTCTAATGCTAATGAGAAATTACCAACAACTCTCCATGTTGGAGCATATAAAATGATTTTTTTATCCGCAGGTAATCTGTATTTTTTGCGTAGACTCTCGATATTTTCAGGATTATTATCTTTTAACAACACATCATTTCTTGGATAACCGACTGGTAGTATTTCATTTTTATATCCAAAAGCTGATTTAGAAACTTCAGCTACATAATCACTAGGAACCATTAAATAATTCCAACGATTATTTTTATTAATATAAGTTTTTTTATAGCTACCTTTAATTTCTCCAGGCGCATCTAATCCTAATTTTTTTAGAGGTGTACCATGCATTGTTTGAACTTCGATTGCATCTTCACGCTTCTTATAGAAATCAGGAAAGTTTACATTATTAAATAAGTACTTAGCTCGCGCTAAATAGTAGAAGTATTTCCAAGAGTTTTTCTTAACTGTTTCAGCATTACCCGCAACTGGATAGAAATTATCATTAAGAATTACAACATTCTTCACTTTTGGCTGATTTTCTTGCATATATTCATATATTGCTTTCGGATTACAACTAAATTCTCTTCCCCAATAAGTTTCGTAGACAGCAATATTTTTAGTTGGCAATTTTCTTAACCCTTTATACAAAATTTCTCTCCATACAGCTTGTCTTCTTGGGCCATTATCTAATTTTGACCAAAAAGAAGCTTGCATAAAGTAAGCTTTTGGTGAATTAGCCTGATGGTATAATTCAAAGCGATACTTATTAAAAGTCGTTTTATAATTATCTTTTTGTCCAGTTACAAAATAAATTTCATTAATATTGATTCTTTTTTTACCTTGTGGAGTATCAACTTCCGTTCTCAACGATAATAGATACTGTTTATTAGACATCACTAACTTCTTATGATCAATTAATGGTACTTCAAAAATAAAAAAGTAGTAATCATCTACTAACTTATATTTTTTAGGCGCATATTGAAATCTTCTAGTAGGTGAATTTTCTAAAGAAAACTTCACAGATTCAATTGCTGAATTATTAATGAATTGTTCGTGAATTTTCAACTCTAATAATAATTTTTTATTTTTATAATCTGCTGAGCAAATATATGCAATATAATTGGAAATAGCAAACTTCAAATGATTATCCAAGGTATAGTCTAACCGAATTTGTTTATTTTCCAAATAGCTATATACAGCATTTTGTTTTTTTACTTCTAATGATACTTGAGGTGTATCAAAATCAATCAAAACATCATATTTTTCAATTCTACTTTGATTTACAAATTCTGTTATTTCTTCTAGGTTAAATTCTAATTCAAAATTATTTCCTTGTTGTACTATATTATTTGGATTGATGGTAATTTTTTTATTCAAATTTTTTCTTGTGTAGAAGTCAGTATACAGCACAGGATTAAACTGCGTTAGTGATGAATTAGCTGTACCCATTACTGTAACTTTACTACCCTCAGTTCGAATATCTTTTACAACAATATCAGATTTAGTTACATTAACCATTAATTCATACTTTTTACTATATTTTGGTGTGATATTGTAACCACTAATAATTCTATTCTTAGGTCTAGTAATATATCCTGCTACTGGGGAATGTAATAGTTTACTTCGTGATACAACACCATCACTTAAAGTAAATTCAATATAATAATCATCTTCCGGCAGTAAATCTTTCATAAGTTCATCAAAATCAATTACTAACTCATAGCCTGAATATTTGTAGTTATTTCTTCTCTTTAATGGATTCTTAGACTTAACACGTACACCACGTAATGTCGTAATATCTTTACGAACTGTCAATCTAACATTTTTATCAATTATCTTGACTACTTCTCCATCTTCTTTGACTAATTTAGCAACTAGAGACATCTTACTCAACTTATCAGAATCTATTTTATATATATAAGTGAAACCTGAAACAAATAATTTAGAACTAGATTGCCATTCAACTTTCTCTATCCTAGTAATTAAGTTTAGCTCATCACCAATATATTGTTCTTCTGTATTTAAAACATCGATATATGGAAATTTGTATACATAACGGCCATGCTCTAAATATGGTTTCCAATCAATTTCTTTTTTATTATGTTTCCTAGTAATATCAATAAATTCGTCAACTTGATTATTTTCAAGTAAACGATACTTCAAACGATTCATAACCGGCAATTCCATTACCACATTTGAATCTACATCTTGAATATAATCTTGAATATAATTAATTAGTAATTCATTGTAATCTTTTTTCCCATTAATGATATGATGCCAATAAATTGGAAAGTCCATATTTAAATTTTTAAAATCAAAAATTTCTTTGATTTTATTATCCACATTGTTCTCTTTAATATATTCTCTTACCATTTGGATAGCTTTTAATCTATCCCTCAAATTATCAATATTAGAACGTTGCTGTGTAATAGAGTTATCTCCTTTATCTCTTGCTCGCCACAAGTAAATAACTTTCGTAATAACATCCACTTTTTTTGCTGCTATATGACTAGGAATAGTTACAGGGATATCTTCATATAACATACCTTCTGGGAATTGAAAATTATTTTCAATCCAAAAATCTCGACGATAAATCTTATTCCAAGCAGTTGTATCATAAATTAATTCTGGATGTTCACTTATATGAACACCTCTTAAGTTCTCATGGAAAACTTTGTTGTGCAACCCTGACGCATATTGCTTAGTTGAATTAAATCTTCTTACATGACCGATGATAAAATCTGACTTAGTTTCTTCAATCACTTCTAGCATCTCGGCATAAGAATTCTTAATAATGATATCATCCGAGTCAACAAATGTAATATAATTGCCTGTTGATTTTTCAAAGCCAAAATTACGACTATGTCCCAATCCTTGATTTTTCTTAGTATATGCAAAGAAGTTTGGGTATTCTTTTGCAAATTCTTGTGCAATCTCAAAAGAATTATCGATTGAACCATCATCTACCATGATTACTTCATAATCAGTAATTCCTTGTACTAATAAGGATTCCAAACATTCTCTCAAATAATTACTAACATTATAAATAGGTACAATTATTGATAACTTACTCATTTAATATATTCCATTCCCATCTCTTTTAATATTACTTTCTTAAAAATATAGAACTTCTGTTATATAACATTTTTCCAATATTAAGATTTGATACTTTATCAATTGATATTCACCAATTAACATAGTATCACAAACCTGATGAATTATCTAGCTGATAACAAACGTATTGATTATCGTACAAAAAATTGAACTTTCATTATTTCAATATTACTGAGAGTAAGTGAAAGTTCTAAATTCTTATTTAAAGTAACTACCTAATCTATTAATTATTGTTTTGTTCGCGTTCTTCTAATTCTTTTTCTTTATCTTTCAAGTATTGGGAACGATATGTCACAAACTTAATATCTAGATCATCTGGTAAATTATAATATTCTCTAAACATTTTGGGAGAAATAACCCAACTCATAAATGGTGATAAGTTCTGACCATGCCTAGGAAACGGTACATCAGAAATGACGACACTTTTTCGGTCATCTGAATACTCCATTTTATCCATTCTCGTAATCATTACATAACGATTAGTAGCATGGATACCAATGAATATCATACAAATCAAGCAAGAAAGATACACAACGTATTTTTGTAATTCCTTACTAATTGATAAATCACACGCTTTGTCCCAA
Organism: Vagococcus xieshaowenii; assembly: GCF_004792515.1. Taxonomy (NCBI): domain Bacteria; kingdom Bacillati; phylum Bacillota; class Bacilli; order Lactobacillales; family Enterococcaceae; genus Vagococcus; species Vagococcus xieshaowenii. The sequence goes on from NZ_CP038865.1 coordinate 1,661,412, forward strand.
ATAGCTACAACAATTATTGTAAGCAAGAGATATGATGTGAATTCCCCTCGTGGTCCAAAAGGCTCTATTACGAGGAACGGACTAATAATGACACCCGATCCAATTCCTAAATATAACAATAACCATCTGTTTTCCTTAAATATATAATGTTGAAAAATAACAGTTGCGATAATCAATAAATACCCAATAGTAAGGATAATAATTGCCACTGTAAAGATAAATGGTACACCTTCTAGTTTCCAATGGTACATATTAAATAACACCAATCCCAAAGTATAACTAATCACATACAAGCTCATCCATTGAAAGCGACGAACACCATGAATAACGTAAACTATCAAAGCTGATAAAATTGTAATCAGCAACCAGTTATCTATCACCATATAAGGGATGTACTGCTTAATTAAAACCAAATTTATTGCTGAAAAGTCTATTGCACGATAGCCATCATTCCCCGCAGAAATTTGATGATAAACACTATTTGAAAACATAATAGCAGTACCAACTAAAGTTCCTAGGAAATAGCTAGTAAGACTAGTTAATTTAACGGTTCGATGCAAAGTTACTAAAAAAATAACTGCTGATATCACATTAAAAATCGTAATATTTTCCATAAATAATTGCCCTGCTATCATCACAAAAAACAATATGAAAGGGGAATCTTTTTTTAATAGTAAGAATAACCCCCACAGAACAAAAAACATACCTAAATTATAATTAACAAAGCCTGAATACCAACCAAAAGATTGCCCATACACTAACGCTGGCATACATAGTAACAAAAATAAGGTTAGCGCAATTGAGCTTTTCTTTTTTGTTTCCAAAAGTTGATTAATAAGATAGATAATGCCTGTGTTGATAAAAGCATAAAATAAAGTTCTAATCACTATATTTCTAGTTATCATTATGATTGCTAAGTTTCCTAGATACCTGCCGTTGTAGTTATCAAAATGATTTTTTAGTCGCTCCATACCACCAGCTCCGCCCCAATCCATATCATCCCCGAATGTTAAAGGAATGAGGATAGAAGTAATTACGAAGAACAGAAAAATAGGGAGATACTGAAAAATTTTATTAGATTTTAAAGACACTATTTAGCCCCCTTATTCCCCATTAACCTTTCTTTAATTGCAGTTGTAGAGACCCCTTCTGTTCGTGGTAAATAGACCACTTCACATTTATCTTTCAAGAAATCAAATTTACCTTCCCAAGTATCGCCCATAACAAATACATCGATATCATATTTTTCGATATCGGTTGCTTTTTGTTCCCAATTTTCTTCAGAATGAACTTCATCAACATATTTTAATGCTTCTAACACTAATTTACGATCTTCATACGTATAGTAGTTATCTTTTCCTTTAATATCTTGATTGAATTCATCAGTCGATAACATTACAATTAACTCATCGCCTAATGTTTTTGCTCGTTTTAATAAGTTAATGTGTCCTCGATGTAAAATATCATACGTTCCATATGTAATAACACGTTTTGTCATAATATATTCCTCCTAATAATATATGACTTAGAATTTAAAACACCCTATCCAAGTCATTGTTTCGTCAATTTAACAAGTTACTAATTAACCTCTGATTGTTTAAAATCAGTCTTAATTTTTGTTGTAGATATCCCTTCTGTACGTGGTAAATAAATGACTTCACAGTAATCTTTTAAGAAATCAAACTTACCTTCCCAGTCGTGTCCCATGACAAAAATATCAATCTCATTGTCTACTACATCTGAAATTTTTTGTTCCCAATCATTTTCTGGTAATACAGCATCTACATACTTAACTGCCTCTAAAATATACTTACGGTCTTCAAACGGCATGAAAGATGTTTTACCTTTAATAGCATTAAACTCATCTGAGGAAATCACAACAGTTAAATGATCTCCCATCTCTTTTGCACGACGTAAGATATTAATGTGCCCTTTGTGTAATAAATCAAACGTTCCGTATGTAATGATTTTTTTCATTGTTTATCTCCTTATTTTCCCATTTATTTTTGTTAGTATTTTTATTAACAAATTAGGTTCTAACTTGTTAATAATCTGTCGTTGTTCTTTTTTACTTAAAACAGGCAAATAAGCTTTTGATCGTAAAATAAGCTTTTGATCCATCTTACTTAGAAATACTTGCCCATAGTTATTAATAACAAATTTAGTGTAATATAATTCTTGATTCTCTAAATACTCAGTCAATGTTAACGGCTGTGCCATAAATGCTTTCAACTCTGCCAAATCTACAGTGTCCGTTAACCAATAAATACCATTAAATTCTTGGTAAAGATGATAAACCTCATAATCCAATCCTTTTGTCAAAACAGTTTTTTTTCCTTTTCCGATTGCTTCAGCAATCGAATAGCCTAATGTTTCATAATCTGATGTCGATATATATACATAATTATTAGGCATCTCTTGGTTTATTAATACATTGGTAATTTTCTGTTCTTCTTTAATTTTTTTATAAGTCGCTTCCTCTGGCCCATAACCATTTAGATACACTGAATAATCAGAACCTAATTGTCTAGCTAAGTTGATAATTTTACTTATTTTCTTTGAACGTTCTTCAAATCTTGAATAGCAAAGTAAGTTATTTGTAACTTCAGCTGGCTTATCAGCGAACGATTCAATAATATGTAATAAGCTAACATTCAAAGTGAAATAATTTTTTAAATTAAACTTTTTCTCAAAGCTATCCCCTATCCGTTGAGAAGCTAAACGATACAAATCAATCCCATTAGAAGATAATGATTCCCTAGTCTCAGTAATAAATGATAGTGGACCATGAACTTCACCTACAATAATAGTTTGGGGATTGGCTTGTTTAATTACAAGAGCAAGTTTGAAATAACTTTCTCTTGTAATAATCACTACATCAAAGTTAGTATCATGAATAATATTCTTAATAGAAGTAATCGTTATACTTTGATTGCTCCATCCCTGTATTTCCATAAATTGATGATTCGCAATTTTTTTTCGATTAATTACATTATAGATGGCTACTTCATGACCCAAGGCTAGAAATTCATTTGCTAAATTCAAACTACTTCTCGTAGTTCCACCTGCAGAATAAATATTCGATGTTACTATGCCAATTTTTTTTTTATTCAAAGACAGCCTCCCATTCTCTCACTGACTGCTCATCTACTCCAGCAAAATCAAATGGTTCAAATTTAGGTTTATTTTCAATATATTGCTTAATTCCTAAAGTTATCCCTGACAATGAGTTATCTACAATCAAGCCATTTTCAGGTGTTAATTTTTCAATAGTGGCTGGAATGTTTACTGTTATAATATCAGTCCCCACAGCTAATGCTTCATATAAAACTAAACCTAATCCTTCATAAAGTGACGATAAGACAAAACAATCTGCAGCTTTTAATAATGGATACGGATTATCCATACGTCCTAAAACAATGATTGCCTCTTTAGCTGGAGAATTTTCAATTTGCTGAAGAATCCTAGCACGTAATGGTCCGTGAGGAGCAACCAAAATCAGGCGTACATTTTGATTATTTAAATAGTTAGTTTCAAAAGCCGTAATCAAACGATCCTGACTTTTTTCTTTAGCATAACGTCCAATATGAATAAAATGTACCAACTGATTGTTAGCTAACTCTTCTATTAAAAGTTCTTTAGTTTTTACATCATCGGCTACTTTATTAGGATAAAAATCAACTGAAACTCCCTCTAAACTACCTATCAGTGATTCTTCTGCTTTTTGCTTTACTTTGTCTACGTTAAGAAAATTATTCACAACTTTAATGTTAGCTTCTCTATCAGGTAATCGTTTATCCATTTCTGCTTTTATTTCCTTATTTACTGGAATAATTGCATCGACTTTTTCATATACCTTACTCATAATTTTCATACTAAAACTATGCTTTAATTCATACTCCTGATACATATCTGTATGCATAAAAGTTCCTGTCTTACATGGAATATCTGATATTAACATTTGAGCAATTTCACGTTCAAAGCCCGTATAAGATATAAACCAATCAATCTTTAAATCACCAAATAATCGTCTATATTCTCGGTGATAAATCTTTTTCATGATTGCCTGATTTATTTCGCTATCCATTTTTTCATCTTTCAAGTAACGTAATCGAAGAATTTTCTCTTTTGTCGTTCCTTGAGGGATTCCTGAAATTGGATAATACTGAACATTATCAGGAAAGCTTGCTAGCTTACTGAAATGTTCTGGTCGCATTAACTTTTGATAAAAGAACAGTACATAGTTTCGCTCATTTGTATCAATAGCATCAAACATATTCATTAACGCAGTTGTAATACCATTATCCCACAAACCTCCCACCATTAAAAACACTGTTTCTTTATTATTATGAACATGACGTGTCACCAATGTATCCATAGACGATTCGTCGAATAACATATGATTTAAAACTTCTTGAGTCCCTAACTCATGATCATAATTACAGAACTCAGATAAAAAACCAGTGTAATCAATCTCGTAGCATGAATTCGTTACTAAACTGGTAAGTTCCTCCAAAGTGGTAGCTTCTTCAAAGGGAAAAGTACTTAGGTCTCTATATACTCCTCGCGTTGAGAAATATTCTTCTTTATCATATGTATATAAAATAATTTTTTGATTAGTATTTGCGAAATCAAACATTATAGATGAATAATCTGTAATTAAAATACTAACAGATTTTAAAAAGTCATAAAGTTCCATTGAGTCATCAAAAAACTTAATTTCCGGATAATCTTCCGGATTAATAGCCTTCATTTGAAATGGATGCAGTTTAACTATCAATTCTTGATTAGATTTCATTTTGGCACTTAAATCACTTAGAGTTTGCATTAATTTTGTTTCATCAACCAACTGTTGATCAATAGTTGTCCCTCGCCACGTTGGCATATAAAAAACTATTTCTTTTCCATTGTTAAATACTGTCTCACTAAACAGTAAACTGTTTCTTGGTGACGGGCCAACTATTATTTCACCATTGTATATTCCAGTTAAACCATAAGCCTTAGTCATAACTTCTCTAGTATAGTCATTAGAAAAATATAGACGATCTGCTTGATAAAAATTTCGTTGCACGTTAGAAACCGCTAAAGGGTTGTCAGTTTCATTCCCCATTTTTTTTAAAGGCGTACCGTGCCAAACAATATAATACCGTTGTTCAGGTCGTTTATTAAAAAAATCCCAAAACGTAGTATCATTAATCAAATACCTAGCTGTAGCTAAATACTTCATCGCCTCTTTCCCCATGAATTTCACAAATTTAATTTTTTGTAGTCCATATTTAGTGACTAAATCTGTATATTTTTTTATATCTTTTACAGAAACAACTATTTCAAACTCTTGATACTTTGAGTTTTGGCATAGTTCCAAAGCTAAAGCAAAAATATGACCATTAAAGGCATCTCCTTGTGTTCCCTCTAAAAAAATCAATTTTGAGTTTATGGGTAATTTTTCACAATAATTCAAGTAACTAATTGTCTCTCTATGTAAAATATTCTGTTTGAACATTCTAGCCATCTTATTTATCATCATCTATTACTCCTTTATAGTCTATTAGACCATTCTTATTACGATGAAAATCACCCTAAATTATACCATATATTAGGTATATTTTGGATATCTATCTTTTATGCTCTACAGTATGGAATATTATAATTGTCATTTTTCTTATCTGTGCTCATCACTTCGAATAATAAGTTTTTTTTTACTCCATAACTTCTCATCAACTAATAGTTACATAAATAGAAAAAGCGTTAATTAGGTAAGCATTTCTCACACTAATTAACGCTTTAATTTATCTCATAAAATTAATGGATATCTGTCGATTTCACCCATCCTATTTTACCTTTTCCTGATTTAGTATACTTAATTTGATACCATGTTCCACTACTTATAGACGATTTATTCATCACTGAATATCTTTTACCAGACATATCTGTTGTTAAATCAATACGTTTTGTACCTTTTACATAAGGACTTAAATAAATAGCGCCCTTATTAGTAGTGACTTGCATATTCTTAGAATAAGACGATGATGCCACCATATCGTTGGATTTAATCCAACCAGCTTTTTTCGCACCATTTTTTGTGTAGGAAACATAATACCATGTACCATATTCAGTTTCTGTTACTTTCGAAGGCTTCACAACACTTCCAGTTAAGCCAGTTGTCAAGTCGATGCGTGCTGTTCCTGCTTTATAAGCATTTTTATAAACTGCTCCCGCATTAGCTACTACAGCAAAAGACTTATTACTAAGCGTTTCTTCTAAATCACAGGACTTGATCCAACCTGTTTTAGATTTTCCACCTTGTTTATAACTTCCGTGGAACCAAATGCCATACGGCGTAGTCATTTTTTTAGTAACTTTAAATGCCTTGCTAGCAAAACCATTCGTTTCACCAATTTTTTTAGTCCCTGCTACATATGCTGATTGATAAACTGCACCACGTTCATTACCGATTTTTAGCGTTTTATTTATATTTTGACTATTAATGTACTGACTAATATCTGTTGATTTAATCCAACCTGTTTTATTAACTCCAGACTTTTTATAATTAAAACGATACCACGTTCCTGCTGAAGTCTTTGACTCACCTGTTAATTGAATTTTATTATGCAGCATTCCCGAAGTAACATCCAATCTTTTTGTACCAGAAATATAAGGTGTTTCATAAATCGCAGCATAGCCATTATTGATAAATGTAGGCATATTAATAGATTTAATTATATAAATTTCAGATACTAAATCATTTGAATTAAACCAAGCTGTTTTGCTAACGCCTTTTTGTGTATAAGTCCCTTGATACCACGTACTATAAGCAGAACTTTTTACCTTATTTAGTTTTACTACTTTATTATCGACATCTGAAAGCTTACCAGCTTGACCAACTCCAGGAACATAAGCATCTTTATACATAATTCCATTTGTTTTATTAATATACATTGTTTTATTATAAGCTTTTTCATTATTATAATTTTTTACATCTGTGGATTTAATCCAACCCGTTTTAGTTATATTGTTTTTCTTATAAGTAAAACAATACCATGTTCCATAATAAGTGCTTTGCTCACGATTCAAGGTAATCACTTGGTTAAGCATACCCGAAGTAGTGTCCAATCTAGCAGTCCCTAATGTATATGGTTGAGCATAAATAGCACCATTATTCTTATTGATAAAAACTTTACGATTAATTGCTTTCCCTTGAGGTGCCTGAGAGAATGTATACGTATAATCAATATTTACGTCAAATAATCTTGAACTATTACTATCACCCACAAATTTCATGGTACTACCCCATTGCCATGCAGCATTCCCTGTATTTAACAGATTGTTTTTGGATGGTGTATATGGATATTGAGCCACCCATGCTTTTTTAGCTCCGCCTAGACTATTCATATTTAATAATGGGCCAGAATTAGATTGAAACCAAAATAGACTTGCATAATGAATTACATTCCCGTATCCATTTGCTTTCAATTGATTCGCAAAAGTTACTGAATTACTTGTAACATTTCCCTTAGTCATGTTTTCATGTTCTGCATCATTTACTAGCACAGTATTAGTTGCTAATCCAAGCTTTTTAGCAGCTGCTGCAAAATAATTGGCTTCTGCTTTGGCACTTGCTGCTGTATTAAAGTGACTGAAATGATACGCACTTACTTTCAACCCTGCTGATTTAGCATTAGCAATTTGACTTGAAGCATAAGGGTTCATATAAGTTGTTCCTTCTGTTAATTTAACAACAACACCTGTTACTCCTTGGCTCTTCATATTTTGATAATCTTTAATTGAAATTGACGATTGATGAGATGCCACATCAATAAAATCTTTTCTTGGTAGTGAAGCATTGGTTGAGCTTAAATAAGAATAATTGGATGAAACATTTCTAGCTTGTTTTATCGTGCTACCCAGTACATTTTGATTATCTTCTGTAATTATTGGTGTTTCTCCCACATACACTGATTCTGCTTCGTTTTCATTCAATTCCGTTTTGGATGTTTCTGAATTAACTTCTTCTATCATTACTTGAACGTCATCTTTAGATGACATTTGACCTGACGTCTTTACTGGACTCACTTGTTCATCAATTTTATCACTAGAAAATTGAGTATCTTCTGATTCCTCTTCATTATTCATTTGAGCATCCATTGACGAGCTTTCTGATTCTTTTAAGTTTTCTAAACCTTGAACTTCTTCTAAACCTTCAGTATCTTGTGTATCAACTACTGCATCTGTATCTTGAACATTTTCTAGATCTTTAACACCTTGAACTTGAGATACTTCATCTCGAAAATCTGATTCACTTGTATTTGAAACAGCAACTACCGGTAAAGTTTGAGATAATAATAAACTCGAAATAGTTAAGAATTTAATACTTTTCATTTTCTAACTCCTTTCAACCTATAAAAATAACTATTACTATAATAAACTATTTATTTCATAAAAGGGCAATAATTAATATTTTTTTTCTAATAATTAATCATTTAATAAAAAAAAACTAATAAACTGACAAAAATATCATTTTTTCAGTTTATTAGTTTTTAAAACATTTATTTTCCACTGTTTTGTTCTTCTTTTACTATCGAATTCTTTTTATTAATTAAATAAATTGGTCGATCTTTGCTTTCTTTAAAAATGTTCCCTACATATTCACCTAAAACTCCTAATGAAATTAACTGTACACCACCAATAATTAATAATACAATCATTAGACTAGAATAACCTGGCAATGTAGTTTTCCCTAATAAAGCACGAACTAATGTATATAAGAAGTAAACAAACGCACTTAATGAAAGAGCAGTTCCAAAATATGTTGATAACTTTAGCGGAATTAATGAATTGGATAAAATCCCATCTTTAGCTAATTTAATTAAATCTTGCGTACTCCATTTTGATTCACCTGCAAATCTTTCGTTTGCTTCGAATTCAATACCAATTTTTTTAAATCCTATCTCATTGTATAATCCCTTGGTATATCTTTGTTTGTCTCTAAAAGATATCAAAGCTTGGACACATTCCTTGTCCAATAAGCGGAAATCACCAATGCCATCTTCAATCTTTGTTTGACTCAAAAAACTTAAGATTTTATAATACAGCTTGGACGAGTAGATTTTTAACATCGACTCTTTATGCCTTGTAACTCTTTTACCATATACATCTTGATATCCCATTTCCCACATATGAATTAACTCAGGAATTTTTTCTGGTGGATGTTGTAAATCCGAATCCATAATAATAGTAGCTTCACCTGTTGTATGTTCCAATCCAGCCAACATGGCTATTTCTTTTCCGTAATTACGTGATAAATCAATAACTTGAACATTTTTATCAAGATTTGCGACATTCTCCATTTTTTCTAAGGTATTATCTGTACTTCCATCATTTATGTAAACTATTTCAAAAGAGTACATTGGTATTTTTTTTTTCGAATACCTCTTTAATTTTTTTATAAAATTCCCCAATATTATCTGATTCATTATAAGCTGGAACACATATGCTAATTATTTTTTTCATAGCTAACTCCTTGTAATAATTTGATTTCCAAAAAGCAGATGATTGAATTAAAATAAATCCACCTACATAATGACCATTCAAACTAACCTATTCAATTTATTCAATGATACAATAATTTTTATTTTTAAATAAAATCAACAAAACGTGCTCTAAATTTCATATGTAAGTGTGAACCTAATGCTAATAAAATTAATACTAGTAACCAGAAAAAGATGGTTTGTGAGCCGATTTCCCAGAACCATTGGCGAGATAAGAATGAATCACGGAAACCATTAATAATATAGTATAACGGATTCAACTCTAATAATCTTACTAAACTGTCACGACCTTTAAATTGTCCCATTGTATGTAAGTTCCAAATTGGACCTGACAAATAAAATAATAGTCTTAATACCGATTGCAACATAATATGGTAATCTCTCACTAAGACAGTAATCGTTGCATTTAGTATGCCAAATGAGAACAAGAAGGCAATCATACAAATGAAATAATAAAAATATTGTAACCAATAAATCGTAATAGGCACTTTAGCAATAAACATTGCGATGATTAATAACAACATCATCCAACGATAACTCACAAAGTTACTAGCCATATTAACCGATGGCAAGACGCTCACTGGGAATTTCATTTTAGAAACCATCCCTACTTGTCTATAAATACTATTAGACATCCCTAAAATTGAACTATTTAAGAAGAACCATGTAATAATCCCCATCAACATCCAAACAATAAACGGTACGCCATCTACTTGTCGCCCACCGTTAACACCTAAACCAAACACTAAGTAATAAATTCCTACTTGAATCGCTGGATTTAAAAATTGCCACATAAGTCCTAAGTAATGACTTTGATAGGTTGCTTTTTCTTCATACGTAGAAATTCGTTTAATTATGCCAAAATTCTGAAATTGTTCTTTTAAAACTAATTTAATATCATTCACTTTAATTACTCCTTTGTTATTTCCCTTTGTTTGATTTATACCATTTCTTTGCTTTCATAACAAAAAGAGGTAGTTCTACAATCCGATACAAACGTTTAGGGTTACTCAATGAGCGATACAACCACTCTAAATTCAACTTGATAAAAATATCAGGTGAACGTTTTACTAACCCGCTTATCACATCAAAAGCGCCACCAACATCTTGAAAATATTTAGCTTCGACTTCTTGGTAGTGATTAGCTAACCATAATTCTTGTCTTGGAAATCCTAACGCAACGAACACCATATCTGTCTGTGAACGATTAATTGTTTCAACGATGTCTTGTTCACTCATGTTAGTATAACCATCAATACTTCCAGCTACCGTTAATCCAGGATAGTTTCTTTCGATATTTTCAACTGCTTGAGATAGTACATCGGGTTTTGCTCCATACAAGAAAATACGTTTATGATGTGTATCTGCAAATTTTAATAATTCATACATCAACTCGATACCCGCTACACGTTCTTTAATCTTTTTTTCTTGTTGTTGAGAAACTTTTACAATCCCAATGCCATCTGGTATTCGGTGTGTTGCTTGATTAATAAATGTAACGATTTCAGGATAATCTTCCGCGTGTAAACCGATTTGCGGAT